>NZ_JAVYJH010000010.1:0-161602 GCF_032621685.1 Pseudomonas sp. zfem002
CGAACTGCCGGAAGGCGTAGAAATGGTTATGCCAGGCGATAACATTCAGATGACTGTTACCCTGATCAAAACCATCGCGATGGAAGATGGTCTGCGTTTCGCCATCCGTGAAGGCGGTCGTACCGTCGGCGCCGGCGTCGTAGCCAAAATCATCGAGTAATATCGATCGGTTGAAAAAGCCCCCGCTCAGCGGGGGCTTTTTTATTGGGTTGACACCCAATAGGGGCGTCTATAGAATCACGCCTCCTTTTAACGGGCGTAGTGCGCCCGGTGGGAATAGCAGCCTGGAGTCTGAAATCCAATGCAAAATCAGCAAATCCGTATCAGGTTGAAGGCATTCGACCATCGCCTGATCGACCAATCTACCCAGGAAATCGTGGAAACCGCGAAACGTACTGGTGCTCAGGTGCGTGGTCCAATTCCACTGCCTACTCGCAAAGAGCGGTTCACTGTTCTGGTCTCCCCGCACGTCAACAAAGACGCGCGTGACCAGTACGAGATCCGTACTCACAAGCGCGTTCTGGACATCGTCCAGCCAACGGATAAAACCGTTGACGCTCTTATGAAGCTCGATCTTGCGGCAGGTGTGGAAGTGCAGATCAGCCTCGGCTAAGACTCGGGTCTTGGTCGTGTAACGCTCTGAAATGGGCGGCCATAGCGGGTGAAAGCCCCGTACACTCATGAGGTTTACAACATGACTATTGGTGTAATCGGTCGTAAGTGCGGTATGACCCGCATTTTCACCGAAGAAGGTGTCTCCATTCCGGTCACGGTCATCGAGATCGAACCGAATCGTGTCACCCAGTTCAAAACTGAAGAAACCGATGGCTACCGTGCAGTGCAAGTCACTGTTGGTGAGCGTCGTGCTTCGCGCGTGACTGCCGCTCAGGCAGGTCACTTCGCCAAAGCGAACGTTGCCGCTGGTCGCGGTGTCTGGGAATTCCGTCTCGAAGACGGCGATTACCAGGCTGGCGACTTGATCAATGCTGAACTCTTCGCTGCGGGCCAACTGGTAGACGTTACCGGTCAGTCCAAAGGTAAAGGCTTTGCCGGTACCATCAAGCGCTGGAACTTCCGCGGTCAAGACAACACCCACGGTAACTCCGTTTCCCACCGCGTCCCGGGCTCTATCGGCCAGTGCCAGACTCCTGGTCGTGTATTCAAGGGCAAGAAAATGTCCGGTCACATGGGCGCCGAGCGCGTGACCGTTCAGTCCCTGGAAGTAGTGCGCGTCGACGCTGAACGCAACCTGTTGCTGGTCAAGGGTGCCGTTCCTGGCGCTACTGGCGGTGATGTTGTTGTGCGTCCGGCTGTCAAGGCTCGCGGGTAAGGGGAAGCTGACATGCAACTTAATGTAAATGACGCTCAGGCGATCGAAGTTTCCGAACTGACCTTCGGTGGCGAATTCAACGAGACGCTGGTACACCAAGCAGTCGTGGCCTACATGGCCGGCGGCCGTCAGGGCACCAAGCAGCAAAAGACCCGTTCCGACGTAGCAGGTGGCGGTAAGCGCCCATGGCGTCAGAAGGGTACTGGCCGTGCTCGTGCCGGTACCACTCGTGGTCCGATCTGGCGTGGCGGTGGTGTGACCTTCGCAGCCCGTCCTCAGGATCATTCGCAAAAGCTCAACAAGAAGATGTATCGCGCAGCAATGCGTTCGATCCTCTCCGAGCTGGTGCGTAGCGACCGTCTGGTCGTGGTTCAGGACTTCGCTGTTGAAGCGCCAAAAACCAAAGACCTGCTGAACAAGCTGAACGGCATGGGTCTGAACGACGTGCTGATCGTTTCGGATGCTGTTGATCAGAACCTGTACCTGGCCGCTCGCAACCTGCCGCACGTCGATGTACGTGACGTCCAGGGCTCCGACCCAGTCAGCCTGATCGCCTACGAAAAAGTGTTGATCACTGTTTCGGCCGTGAAGAAATTCGAGGAGCTGCTGGGATGAACCAGGAACGCGTATTTAAAGTTCTACTTGGCCCGCACGTTTCCGAGAAGGCCACGGTTCTGGCTGACAAGAAAGGCCAGTTCGTTTTCAAGGTTGCTACTGACGCAACCAAGCTGGAAATCAAGAAGGCCGTCGAAAGCCTGTTCAACGTCAAAGTGGAAAGCGTTACTACCCTGAACGTTCTGGGTAAGACCAAGCGCACCGCTCGTGGCCTGGGCAAGCGTAATGACTGGAAGAAGGCGATCATCTCCCTTCAGCCAGGCCAAGATCTCGATTTCAGCAGCAGTGCTGAGTAAGGAAGGGGTGCATCATGGCAATCGTTAAATGCAAACCGACTTCCCCTGGCCGCCGTTTCGTGGTCAAGGTGGTCAACCAGGAGCTGCACAAAGGCGCTCCTCACGCACCGCTGATCGAGAAGAAATCGAAGTCTGGTGGTCGTAACAACAATGGTCGTATCACCACTCGTCACGTTGGTGGTGGTCACAAGCAGCATTACCGTCTGGTCGACTTCCGTCGCAACGACAAGGACGGCATCGCCGCCACTGTCGAGCGTATCGAATACGACCCGAACCGTACTGCTCACATTGCCCTGCTGTGCTACGCAGACGGCGAACGTCGCTACATCATCGCGCCTAAGGGCGTGAGCGCTGGCGACCAGCTGATCGCAGGTGCTCTGGCTCCAATCAAGCCAGGCAACTCCCTGCAACTGCGCAACATCCCAGTAGGTAGCACCGTTCACGGCATCGAACTGAAGCCAGGCAAAGGTGCACAAATCGCTCGTTCCGCTGGTGCTTCGGCTCAGCTGATCGCTCGCGAAGGTGTCTACGTGACCCTGCGTCTGCGCTCTGGCGAAATGCGTAAGGTACTGGCTGAGTGCCGTGCGACCCTGGGCGAAGTCTCGAACTCCGAGCACAGCCTGCGTTCGCTGGGTAAAGCTGGTGCCAAACGCTGGCGTGGCGTTCGCCCAACCGTTCGTGGTGTTGCCATGAACCCGGTTGACCACCCGCATGGTGGTGGTGAAGGTCGTACCTCCGGTGGTCGTCATCCGGTATCGCCATGGGGCTTCCCGACCAAGGGTGCGAAGACTCGTGGTAATAAGCGTACCGACAACATGATCGTCCGTCGTCGCAAGTAAATAGAGGGATACGACAGTGCCACGTTCTCTGAAAAAAGGTCCTTTTATTGATCTTCACCTACTGAAGAAGATCGAAGTGGCGGCGGAAAAGAACGATCGCAAACCAGTTAAAACCTGGTCGCGTCGCTCCATGATCCTGCCACAAATGGTCGGTCTGACCATCGCGGTACACAACGGTCGTCAACACGTCCCAGTTCTGGTGAACGAAGACATGGTCGGCCATAAACTGGGCGAGTTCGCCGGTACCCGCACCTACCGCGGGCACGTGGCTGACAAGAAAGCCAAGCGTTAAGGGGTAAGGAAATGGAAGTAGCCGCTAAGTTGTCGGGCGCTCGCATCTCCGCCCAGAAAGCCCGCTTGGTCGCCGACCAGATCCGCGGGAAGAAGGTGGGCGAAGCGCTCAACCTGTTGGCTTTCAGCAGCAAGAAAGCTGCTGAAATCATGAAGAAAGTCCTCGAGTCGGCCGTAGCCAACGCCGAGCATAACGAAGGCGCAGACGTTGATGACCTGAAGGTCTCCACCGTTTTCGTCAACGAAGGGCGTTCGCTGAAGCGCATCATGCCGCGTGCCAAAGGCCGCGCTGATCGCATCGTCAAGCGGTCTTGCCATATCACTGTCAAGGTTGCGGACAAGTAACGGAGTCGATCAGATGGGTCAGAAAGTACATCCCACTGGCATTCGCCTGGGAATCGTCAAGGAGCACACCTCCGTCTGGTATGCAGACGGCGCTACTTACGCAGATTACCTGTTGAAGGATCTGAAAACTCGTGAGTACCTCCAAGACAAACTAAAAAGCGCGTCCGTTAGCCGTATCGATATTCATCGTCCGGCTCAAACTGCACGCATCACCATCCACACCGCTCGTCCAGGTATCGTTATCGGGAAGAAAGGTGAAGATGTTGAAAAACTGCGTCAGGACCTGACCAAGCAAATGGGTGTGCCTGTGCACATCAATATCGAAGAGATCCGCAAGCCGGAGCTCGACGGTATGCTGGTTGCTCAGAGCGTAGCTCAGCAGCTGGAGCGCCGCGTTATGTTCCGTCGCGCCATGAAGCGCGCCGTACAGAACGCCATGCGCATTGGTGCCAAAGGCATCAAGATCCAAGTGAGCGGTCGTCTCGGCGGTGCTGAAATCGCACGTACTGAATGGTATCGCGAAGGTCGTGTGCCGCTGCACACCCTGCGTGCCGATATCGACTATGCCACCTACGAAGCTCACACCACCTACGGTGTGATCGGTGTCAAGGTTTGGATCTTCAAAGGCGAAGTTATTGGTGGTCGCCAAGAAGAACTGAAACCACAAGCACCAGCGCCTCGTAAAAAAGCTGCTAAGTAAGGGGTACGCCAAATGTTGCAACCAAAGCGTACAAAATTCCGCAAGCAGATGACCGGCCACAACCGTGGTCTGGCACTGCGCGGTAGCAAGGTCAGCTTCGGCGAGTTCGCTCTGAAAGCTGTTGCCCGCGGTCGTCTCACCGCTCGTCAGATTGAGTCCGCGCGTCGTGCGCTGACCCGTCACGTCAAGCGTGGCGGTAAAATCTGGATCCGCGTATTCCCGGACAAGCCGGTCACCAAGAAGCCTCTCGAAGTGCGGATGGGTAAAGGTAAGGGTTCCGTTGAGTACTGGGTTGCCCAGATCCAACCAGGCAAAGTCCTGTACGAGATCGAGGGTGTTTCTGAAGAGCTGGCGCGTGAGGCTTTCGCCCTGGCTGCTGCAAAGCTGCCTCTCGCCACCTCCTTTGTTAAGCGGACGGTGATGTGATGAAAGCGAATGAACTTCGTGAACAATCAGCACAGCAGCTGAACGAGCAACTGCTCGGCTTGCTGCGCGACCAGTTCAATCTGCGTATGCAGAAAGCAACTGGCCAGTTGGGGCAGTCGCACCTGCTCTCGCAAGTTAAGCGTGACATCGCTCGCGTGAAAACTGTGCTCAACCAGCAGGCAGGTAAGTAATCATGGCTGAAGCTGAAAAAACCGTCCGTACGCTGACTGGCCGTGTGGTCAGCGACAAGATGGACAAGACCATCACCGTTCTGATCGAGCGTCGCGTAAAGCACCCGATCTACGGTAAATACGTTAAGCGTTCGACTAAGCTGCACGCTCACGACGAAAACAATCAGTGCCATATCGGCGACAAGGTTTCCATCCGTGAAACCCGTCCGCTGGCCAAGACCAAGTCCTGGGCACTGGTTGAAGTTCTCGAACGCGCTGTTGAAGTCTAAGGGCTAAGGGTCGGAGATATTTTATGATTCAGACTCAATCCATGCTCGATGTGGCCGATAACAGCGGCGCTCGTCGCGTCATGTGCATCAAGGTTCTCGGTGGTTCGCACCGCCGTTACGCCGCCATCGGTGACATCATCAAAGTAACCGTCAAGGAAGCAATTCCTCGCGGTAAAGTGAAGAAAGGCCAGGTAATGACCGCTGTTGTGGTCCGTACCCGCCATGGCGTCCGTCGCGCTGACGGCTCCATCATCCGCTTTGATGGCAATGCTGCTGTTCTGCTGAACAACAAGCAAGAGCCGATCGGCACCCGTATCTTTGGGCCAGTGACCCGTGAACTTCGTTCCGAGAAGTTCATGAAGATCGTCTCGCTCGCCCCAGAAGTGCTGTAAGGAGATCCGACATGCAAAAGATTCGTCGTGACGACGAGATCATCGTGATCGCCGGCAAAGACAAAGGTAAGCGCGGTAAGGTGCTGAAGGTTCTCGCTGACGACCGTCTGGTTGTTGGTGGGATCAACCTGGTGAAGCGTCATACCAAGCCTAACCCGATGTCGGGCGTACAAGGCGGTATCGTCGAGAAAGAAGCGCCTCTGCACGCTTCCAACGTCGCCATTTTCAACGGCGAAACCAACAAGGCTGACCGCGTTGGTTTCAAAGTAGAAGACGGCAAAAAAATTCGTGTCTTCAAGTCGACCCAAAAAGCGGTTGATGCTTGAACACTGCTAGGTAGAAGACCATGGCACGACTGAAAGAGATTTATCGGAAGGAAATCGCTCCCAAGCTTAAGGAAGAACTTAAGCTGGCGAACGTGATGGAAGTTCCGCGCGTTACCAAGATCACCCTGAACATGGGTCTGGGCGAAGCGATCGGCGACAAGAAAGTCATCGAGCACGCTGTTGCCGACCTGGAAAAGATCACCGGCCAGAAAGCTGTTGTGACCTTCGCCCGGAAATCCATCGCTGGCTTCAAAGTCCGCGAAGGCTGGCCGATCGGCGTTAAAGTCACCCTGCGCCGTGACCGTATGTACGAATTCCTGGACCGCCTGCTGGCGATCTCCCTGCCTCGGGTTCGCGACTTCCGCGGCCTGAATGCCAAGTCCTTCGACGGTCGTGGCAACTACAGCATGGGCGTGAAAGAGCAGATCATCTTCCCGGAAATCGACTACGACAAGATCGATGCTCTCCGCGGTCTGGACATTACCCTGACCACCACTGCTCGTACGGATGACGAAGGCCGCGCCCTGCTGCGTGCTTTCAAATTCCCGTTCCGCAACTGATTGGAGTAGGAAAATGGCCAAGAAGAGCATGAAAAACCGCGAGCTGAAGCGTCAGCTCACGGTCGCTAAATACGCCAAGAAGCGTGCTGAGCTGAAAGCGATCATCGTCGATCTGAACGCAAGTCCAGAAGAGCGTTTCGCTGCTGTCGTAGCTCTGCAGAAGCAACCACGTGACGCAAGCCCTTCGCGCATGCGTAACCGTTGCCGCCTCACCGGTCGTCCACATGGCGTTTACCGCAAGTTCGGCCTCGGCCGTAACAAGCTGCGTGAAGCAGCAATGCGCGGTGACGTTCCAGGTCTGGTCAAGGCCAGCTGGTAAGACGCACCGGCAGCGTCCTGGCGGCGGGGGAGTGATCTTCCGGCCGCCGGTGATCTTGCATCGAAACAAGCCCCTTTTGGGGCTTGTTTCGTTTCAGGGATGTGTCTAGAATGACCGGCTCACCTGAGCCCGGGTTTTTTGCCGTGCGCTACCAGGTGACAGTAGTAGCCGAAAGGCTAATTTTTTTTGTATCAGGAGCGTCTAGCCCATGAGTATGCAGGACCCGTTAGCGGACATGCTAACTCGCATCCGTAATGCCCAGATGGCTGAAAAGTCCGTCGTAAGCATGCCTTCTTCGACTCTGAAGGTTGCGGTCGCCAAAGTTCTGAAAGACGAAGGTTACATCGCTGGTTACCAGGTAACTACCGATGCCAAGCCATCGCTCTCCATCGAGCTGAAATACTTCGAAGGCCGTCCGGTCATCGAGGAAGTCAAGCGCGTAAGCCGTCCTGGCCTGCGCCAGTACAAGTCCGTCGAAGATCTGCCGAAAGTTCGTGGCGGTCTGGGCGTGTCTATCGTCTCCACCAACAAAGGTGTGATGACTGATCGTGCTGCGCGTGCTGCCGGTGTTGGCGGCGAAGTTCTCTGCACAGTGTTCTAAGGGGGGATAAGCATGTCTCGCGTCGCTAAGAACCCCGTTAAGCTGCCAGCCGGTGTCGAAGTCAAATTCGCCGGTCAACAGCTTTCGGTGAAGGGTGCCAAGGGCACTCTCGAACTGAATGTTCACTCGTCCGTAGAAGTGATCGAAGAAGCTGGTGAGCTGCGTTTCGCTGCTCGCAACGGCGATCAACAAACCCGCGCTATGGCCGGTACCACCCGTGCCCTGGTGAACAACATGGTCCAAGGCGTTAGCCAAGGCTTCGAGCGCAAGCTCCAGCTGGTCGGTGTTGGTTACAAGGCACAAGCCAAAGGCAACGTGCTGAACCTGGCGCTCGGCTTCTCGCATCCAGTGGATTACGAACTGCCAGCCGGTATCACCGCTGAGACCCCAAGCCAGACCGATATCCTGATCAAGGGTATCGACAAGCAGCTGGTAGGTCAGGTGGCCGCTGAAATCCGCGACTTCCGTCCGCCAGAGCCTTACAAAGGCAAGGGTGTGCGTTACGCGGACGAAGTAGTCCGTCGTAAAGAAGCCAAGAAGAAGTAGGGCATAGCAAATGACCGACAAAAAAGTTACTCGTCTGCGTCGCGCTCGCAAAGCACGCCTGAAAATGCACGATCTCGAAGTCGTGCGTCTCTGCGTGTTCCGCTCCTCGCAGCACATCTACGCCCAGGTCATTTCGGCCGACGGCAGCAAAGTCCTGGCCAGCGCCTCGACTTTGGACAAAGAACTGCGTGATGGCGCCACCGGCAACATCGACGCGGCCACTAAGGTTGGCAAGCTGGTAGCTGAGCGTGCGAAAGCCGCCGGTGTATCTCAAGTTGCCTTTGACCGTTCCGGCTTCAAGTACCATGGCCGCGTGAAAGCGCTGGCTGATGCTGCTCGTGAAGGCGGGCTGGAGTTCTAAGTTATGGCAAATAACGATCAAAAGCGCGACGAAGGCTACATCGAGAAGCTGGTTCAAGTTAACCGCGTTGCCAAAACCGTAAAAGGCGGCCGTATCTTCACCTTCACCGCGCTGACCGTGGTAGGTGATGGTAAAGGTCGTGTTGGCTTTGGCCGTGGCAAGTCGCGCGAAGTACCAGCTGCGATCCAGAAAGCCATGGAAGCCGCTCGCCGCAACATGATTCAGGTTGACCTGGACGGCACTACCCTGCAGTACGCTACCAAGTCCGCCCATGGCGCGTCGAAGGTCTACATGCAGCCTGCTTCCGAAGGTACCGGTATCATCGCCGGTGGCGCAATGCGTGCCGTCCTGGAAGTTGCTGGCGTTCAGAACGTCCTGGCCAAGTGCTACGGCTCGACCAACCCTGTCAACGTGGTTCACGCCACCTTCAAGGGTCTGAAGGCTATGCAATCTCCTGAGTCCATTGCTGCCAAGCGCGGCAAGAGCGTTGAGGAGATCCTCTGATCATGGCTACCGTTAAAGTAACGCTGATCAAAAGCACCGCCGGCCGCCTGCCTAACCACAAGCTGTGCGTTAAAGGCCTGGGTCTGCGTCGCATCGGTCACACTGTAGAAGTCCAGGATACTCCCGAGAACCGCGGGATGATCAACAAGGCTTACTACATGCTGCGCGTCGAGGGTTAATCGATGAAACTCAATGATCTGAGTCCAGCGCCGGGTTCCCGTCGCGAGAAGCATCGTCCGGGTCGTGGTATCGGTAGTGGTTTGGGCAAGACCGGTGGCCGCGGCCACAAAGGTCAGACCTCCCGCTCCGGTGGCACCATCGCTCCTGGCTTTGAAGGCGGTCAACAGCCGCTGCACCGTCGTCTGCCGAAGTTCGGCTTCGTTTCGCTGAAAGCCATGGACCGCGCCGAAGTGCGTCTGTCCGAGCTGGCCAAAGTCGAAGGCGACGTGATCACCGTTCAGTCCCTGAAGGACGCCAACGTGATTAACCAGAACGTACAGCGTGTGAAAATCATGCTGTCCGGCGAAGTTACTCGCGCGGTCACCATCAAGGGCATCGCAGCCACCAAGGGTGCGCGTGCGGCTATCGAAGCAGCTGGCGGCAAGTTCGAGGAATAAATGGCTAAGCAAGGTGCTCTCTCTTCGCTCGGCAAAGGCGGGATGTCTGAACTTTGGGCTCGTCTGCGTTTTCTGTTCCTGGCGATTATCGTCTATCGGATAGGTGCGCATATCCCAGTTCCAGGTGTTAACCCGGACCGGCTGGCGGAACTGTTTCGACAGAATGAGGGGACCATTCTTAGCTTGTTCAACATGTTTTCCGGCGGCGCGCTGGAGCGCATGAGCGTATTTGCACTGGGGATCATGCCGTACATTTCGGCATCGATCATCATGCAGCTCATGACCGCGGTCAGCCCGCAGCTGGAGCAGTTGAAGAAGGAAGGTGAATCTGGCCGTCGCAAGATCAGCCAGTACACCCGCTACCTCACCGTTATCCTGGCGTTGGTCCAGGCCACTGGCATGTCCATTGGTCTGGCCGGTCAGGGCGTGGCGTTTTCTGCAGGCTTCGGCTTCCATTTCGTTGCGGTGTCCACTTTCGTGGCCGGCGCAATGTTCATGATGTGGCTGGGCGAGCAGATCACGGAGCGCGGTGTGGGCAACGGTATCTCGATGCTGATTTTCGCAGGTATCGTTGCCGGTCTTCCGAGAGCAATCGGGCAGTCTTTCGAGTCTGCACGCACGGGCGATATCAACATCTTCGCCTTGGTCGCTATCGGTCTGCTGGCAGTAGCGATCATCGGTTTTGTGGTCTTCATCGAGCGTGGTCAGCGTCGTATCGCCGTTCACTACGCCAAGCGTCAGCAGGGCCGCAAGGTCTTCGCTGCGCAGACGAGCCACTTGCCGCTGAAAGTGAACATGGCTGGTGTTATTCCGGCCATTTTCGCAAGCAGCATTCTGCTGTTTCCGGCTTCGCTGGGTTCCTGGTTCGGCCAGTCCGAAGGTCTGGGCTGGTTGCAGGATGTCGCGCAGTCGATCGCTCCTGGTCAGCCGTTGAACATTTTGCTGTTTAGTGCAGGGATCGTTTTCTTCTGCTTCTTCTATACCGCACTGATGTTCAATCCGAAGGACGTAGCGGAAAACCTTAAGAAGTCCGGTGCCTTTATTCCGGGTATCCGTCCTGGTGAGCAGTCCGCGCGCTACATTGATGGCGTTCTGACTTGTCTGACCATGTTCGGTGCTCTTTATATGACGGCCGTCTGCTTGCTGCCCCAGTTCCTGGTCGTGGCTGCAAACGTTCCGTTCTACCTTGGCGGGACCTCGTTGCTGATCGTGGTAGTGGTTGTGATGGACTTTATGTCCCAAGTACAATCGCACCTCGTTTCGCACCAGTACGAATCCCTGATGAAGAAAGCCAACCTGAAAGGCTACGGTGGCAGCGGTCTGCTGCGCTGAAACCCCTAAGGTTCGAGGAGTTGGTGATGAAAGTTCGTGCATCGGTGAAAAAACTGTGCCGCAACTGCAAGATTATTCGCCGCGAAGGTGTCGTTCGAGTAATTTGCAGCGCGGAACCACGTCACAAGCAGCGCCAAGGCTGAGTGTGATCTGTGCTTCAAACCCAGCAGCTAGTGTGCTGCTGGGTTGATTAATTGTTTCTACAGCGATATTATCTCGCGCCCTATTTCTTGGCTTCCGGGGCGTAGGTAGCTGTCAATTGGAGTCCCACTGAATGGCCCGTATTGCAGGCGTTAACATTCCAGATAACAAGCACACTGTTATCTCGCTGACCTACATCTATGGTGTTGGTCGCACTACTGCACAGAAAATCTGTGCAGACGCTGGTGTAAACCCAGCCGCTAAGATCAAGGATCTGAGCGACGAGCAGATTGAACAGCTGCGTGGCGAAGTCGCGAAGTTCACCACCGAAGGTGACCTGCGTCGTGACATCAACATGAAAATCAAGCGTTTGATGGACCTGGGCTGCTACCGCGGTCTGCGCCATCGTCGGGGTCTGCCAGTACGCGGTCAGCGTACCAAGACCAATGCCCGTACCCGTAAGGGTCCGCGTAAGCCGATCCGCAAGTAATCGCACCAGCGAATCGACAGGAATATAGACATGGCAAAACCTGCTGCTCGTCCTCGTAAGAAAGTCAAAAAGACAGTGGTTGATGGCATCGCCCACATCCATGCGTCTTTCAACAACACCATCGTGACCATCACCGATCGTCAAGGTAACGCTCTGTCCTGGGCTACCTCCGGCGGTTCGGGTTTCCGTGGTTCCCGCAAATCGACCCCGTTCGCCGCTCAGGTAGCTGCTGAACGTGCTGGTCAAGCTGCGCTGGAATACGGCCTGAAGAACCTCGACGTCAACGTCAAGGGTCCAGGTCCAGGTCGTGAGTCCGCTGTTCGTGCACTGAACGGCTGCGGCTATAAGATCGCCAGCATCACCGACGTGACGCCAATCCCGCACAACGGGTGCCGTCCGCCGAAGAAGCGTCGCGTGTAATCAGGAGACAGATAAATGGCACGTTACATTGGTCCAAAATGCAAACTGTCTCGTCGTGAAGGCACCGACCTGTTCCTGAAGAGCGGCGTTCGCGCTCTGGAATCGAAGTGCAACATCGAAGCAGCCCCAGGTATCCACGGCCAGCGCCGTGGCCGTCAGTCCGACTACGGCACCCAGCTGCGCGAGAAGCAAAAAGTCCGTCGCATCTACGGCGTTCTCGAGCGTCAATTCAGCGGTTACTACAAGCAAGCAGCGTCCAAGAAAGGCGCTACCGGCGAGAACCTGCTGCAACTGCTCGAATGCCGCCTGGATAACGTCGTTTACCGTATGGGCTTCGGCGCTACCCGTGCTGAATCCCGTCAGCTGGTTTCGCACAAGGCGATCAGCATCAACGGCAAGACTGTAAACATTCCGTCCTACCAAGTTCGTCCGGGTGACGTGGTCGCAGTTCGCGAGAAATCGCAGAACCAGCTGCGCATTGTTCAAGCCCTTGAACTGTGTGCTCAGCGTGGCCGCGTTGAGTGGGTTGACGTGGACGCTGCCAAGAAGTCGGGCGTTTTCAAGAACGTTCCTGCTCGCAGCGACCTGTCTGCCGACATCAACGAAAACCTGATTGTCGAGCTCTACTCCAAGTAAGGGCTAGAAAATAGGTGCATCCATGCAGATTTCGGTAAATGAGTTCCTGACGCCCCGCCACATCGATGTGCAGGTCGTCAGTCCAACCCGCGCCAAGATCACGCTCGAGCCTCTCGAGCGTGGTTTCGGCCATACCCTGGGCAACGCGCTGCGCCGCATCCTGTTGTCCTCCATGCCTGGCTGTGCAGTAGTCGAGGCCGAGATCGACGGCGTACTCCATGAGTACTCCGCGATCGAAGGTGTACAGGAAGATGTCATTGAAATCCTGTTGAACCTGAAAGGCCTGGCTATCAAGCTGCACGGTCGTGACGAAGTTACGCTGACCTTGTCGAAAAAGGGTTCGGGGGTGGTTACCGCTGCCGATATTCAGCTGGATCATGATGTCGAGATCGTTAATCCCGATCACGTAATCGCTAACCTGGCGTCCAACGGCGCCCTGAACATGAAGCTCACCGTAGCTCGTGGTCGTGGTTATGAACCGGCCGATTCGCGTCAGAGCGATGAAGACGAAAGCCGCAGCATCGGTCGCTTGCAGCTCGACTCTTCGTTCAGCCCGGTTCGCCGTATCGCATACGTGGTGGAAAACGCCCGTGTCGAACAGCGTACCAACCTGGACAAGCTGGTTATTGATCTGGAAACCAACGGTACCCTGGATCCTGAAGAGGCCATCCGTCGTGCTGCAACCATCCTGCAACAGCAGTTGGCTGCATTCGTCGACCTCAAAGGTGACAGCGAGCCCGTGGTAGTCGAGCAGGAAGACGAGATCGATCCGATCCTGCTTCGTCCAGTTGACGATCTGGAATTGACCGTACGTTCGGCCAACTGCCTGAAGGCGGAGAACATCTACTACATCGGCGATCTGATTCAGCGCACCGAAGTAGAGCTGTTGAAAACTCCGAACCTCGGCAAGAAGTCCCTGACTGAAATCAAGGACGTTCTGGCTTCCCGTGGTCTGTCCCTCGGCATGCGCCTCGACAACTGGCCGCCTGCAAGTCTTAAGAAAGACGACAAGGCGACTGCCTGATCGTCGTAATCACCGAACGTAGTGTTTGGTAAGGAATGAATCATGCGTCATCGTAAAAGTGGACGTCACCTGAGCCGTACCAGCTCTCACCGCAAAGCCATGTTCCAGAACATGGCGGTGTCGCTGATCGAGCACGAGCTGATCAAAACCACCCTGCCAAAAGCCAAGGAACTGCGCCGCGTTGCCGAGCCGCTGATCACCCTGGCCAAGGAAGACAGCGTAGCTAACCGTCGTCTGGCTTTCGACCGTACTCGTTCGAAAGAAGCCGTTGGTAAGCTGTTCAACGATCTGGGCAAGCGCTACGCCACTCGTCAGGGCGGCTACCTGCGCATCCTGAAGTGCGGTTTCCGCGCTGGCGACAACGCGCCTATGGCGTACGTCGAGCTGGTTGATCGTGCTGTCGGTGGCTCGGTAGAAGCTGCTGAATAAGACGTTCAGTCTGAACAAGAAACCGGGCCTCGTGCCCGGTTTTTTGTTTTCTGCAATCGTCATGCAAAGCGGTATTGCGTCAGAGTCGAAATGATAAGGAGAACTCGCCTCATTTGGCTGGTTTTTCAATGAAAATCACTACTGTTCACCCGCTTTTTTGCGCTTTTTGCGCAAATCTCAGTGACCTCCTGGTCATCCTGGTTCACACTATGGCTTTCACACAGGGAGATGCGGGACGATGCAAGGTCACCCGGACGTAATCGACTATCTCAACACGTTGCTGACGGGCGAACTGGCGGCACGCGATCAATATTTCATCCATTCGCGGATGTACGAAGACTGGGGCTTCAGCAAGCTCTACGAACGCATCAACCACGAAATGGAAGAAGAGGCGCAGCACGCCGATGCCCTGATTCGTCGCATCCTCATGCTCGAAGGTACCCCGCGCATGCGCCCTGACGATCTGGACGTGGGCACCAGCGTCCCGGACATGATCGCCGCCGACCTGCGCCTGGAGTACAAGGTTCGCGCCGCGCTGTGCAAAGGTATCGAGCTGTGCGAGCTGCACAAGGACTACATCAGCCGCGATATCCTGCGCCTGCAACTGGCCGACACCGAAGAAGATCACACCTACTGGCTGGAGAAGCAGCAAGGCCTGATCAAGTCGCTGGGCCTGGAGAACTACCTGCAATCGCAGATGTAATCTTTCCGACGCTCAACAAAAAGCCCCTGTCGTTCAACACGACAGGGGCTTTTTGCTGGCCGCGGGAATCAGGCCCGATCGCGTTCCAGCAGCGGCTTGAGGTAGTGCCCGGTGTGGGACTGCTTCATTTTCGCCAGCTCCTCCGGCGTACCGCAGGCGATGATCTGGCCGCCCTTGGAGCCACCTTCCGGACCGAGGTCCACCAGCCAGTCGGCAGTCTTGATCACGTCCAGGTTGTGCTCGATCACCACCACGGTATTGCCGTGATCGCGCAGACGGTGCAGGACGTCGAGCAATTGCTGGATATCGGCGAAGTGCAGGCCGGTGGTCGGCTCGTCGAGGATATACAGGGTCTTGCCGGTATCGCGCTTGGACAGCTCGCGGGATAGCTTGACCCGCTGGGCTTCCCCGCCCGACAACGTGGTCGCCGACTGTCCGAGTTTGATGTAGGACAGGCCGACATCCATCAGCGTCTGCAGCTTGCGCGCCAGTGCCGGCACGGCGTCGAAGAACTCGCGGGCGTCCTCGATGGTCATTTCCAGGACCTCGTGGATGTTCTTGCCCTTGTACTTGATCTCCAGGGTTTCGCGGTTGTAGCGCTTGCTCTTGCAGACGTCGCAGGGCACGTAGATGTCCGGCAGGAAGTGCATCTCCACCTTGATCAGGCCGTCGCCCTGGCAGGCTTCGCAGCGGCCACCCTTGACGTTGAACGAGAAGCGCCCCGGACCGTAGCCCCGGGCCCGTGCCTCCGGTACGCCGGAGAACAGTTCGCGGATCGGCGTGAAGAGCCCGGTATAGGTCGCCGGGTTGGAACGCGGGGTCCGGCCGATCGGGCTCTGGTCGATATCCACCACCTTGTCCAGGTGCTGCAGGCCATCGCAGCTGTCGTGGGCGGCCGCTTCCTGGGTGGTGGCACCGTTCAGCGCGGTAGCGGCGAGTGGGAACAGGGTGTTGTTGATCAGGGTCGACTTGCCGGAACCGGACACACCGGTCACGCAGGTCAGCAGGCCGATCGGGATTTCCAGGTCGACGTTCTGCAGGTTGTTGCCCCGCGCGCCCTTGAGCTTGATCGACAGCTTCTTGTTGCGCGGCGTGCGCTTGGCCGGCACGACGATCTTCTTGCGTCCGGACAGGTACATGCCAGTCAGCGAGTCCGGGTGGGCCATGACCTCGGCCGGCGAACCCTCGGCGACGATCTGTCCGCCATGCACACCGGCCCCGGGACCGATGTCGACGACGTAGTCGGCCAGACGAATGGCGTCCTCGTCGTGTTCGACCACGATCACCGTATTACCGATGTCGCGCAGGTGGTTGAGGGTCGCCAGCAGGCGGTCGTTGTCACGTTGGTGCAGGCCGATGGACGGCTCGTCGAGGATGTACATCACCCCGACCAGGCCGGCGCCGATCTGGCTGGCCAGGCGGATACGCTGGGCCTCGCCGCCGGACAGGGTGTCGGCGCTGCGATCGAGGGTCAGGTAGTCGAGGCCGACGTTCACCAGGAACTGCAGGCGCTCGCAGATTTCCTTGAGGATCTTGTCGGCGATTTCGCCGCGGCGCCCCGTCAGCTTCAGCCCGCCGAAATACTCGCTGGCATCGCCGATCGGCAGGCCGGTGACCGCCGGCAGGGTCTTCTCGCCAACCCACACATGCCGCGCCTCGCGGCGCAGGCGGGTGCCGCGGCAATCCGGGCAGGGCTGAGTGCTGAGGAACTTGGCCAGTTCCTCGCGGACGGTGGCGGATTCGGTCTCGCGATAGCGTCGCTCCAGGTTCGGCACGATGCCTTCGAACGGGTGCGAGCGCTTGACGATGTCGCCGCGGTCGTTGAGGTACTTGAAGTCGACGTTCTGGCTGCCGCTGCCATGCAGGATGGTCTTCTGCCGGTCGGCGGGCAGTTGATTGAACGGTTCTTCCAGGCTGAAGCCGAAATGCGCGGCCAGCGAGCCGAGCATCTGGAAGTAATAGACGTTGCGCCGGTCCCAGCCGCGGATCGCACCCTCGGCCAGGGTCAGCTCGCCATTGACGAGGCGCTTGGTGTCGAAGAACTGCTTGACCCCCAGGCCATCGCAGGTCGGGCAGGCACCGGCCGGGTTGTTGAAGGAGAACAGCTTGGGTTCCAGCTCGCTGATCGCATGGCCGCAGATGGGGCAGGCGAAGCGCGCGGAGAAGATCATTTCTTCGCCGGCCTCGTCGTCCATCGGCGCGACCAGGGCAATGCCGTCGGCCAGGTTCAGCGCGGTCTCGAAGGACTCGGCCAGACGCTGCTGCAGATCGGCGCGAACCTTGAAGCGGTCCACCACCACATCGATGCTGTGTTTCTTCTGCTTGTCGAGCTTGGGCAACTCGTCCAGCTCGAACAGCTTGCCGTTGACCCGTGCGCGGACGAAGCCCTGCGCGCGCAGTTCCTCGAACACCGCCAGGTGTTCGCCCTTGCGCTCGCGCACCACCGGCGCCAGGAGCATCAGCTTGCTGCCTTCGGGCTGCGCCAGGACCAGGTCGACCATCTGGCTGACCGTTTGCGCCTCCAGCGGGATATCGTGATCCGGGCAGCGCGGCGTACCGACGCGGGCATAGAGCAGGCGCAGGTAGTCGTAGATTTCGGTGATGGTGCCGACGGTGGAGCGGGGGTTGTGCGAGGTGGATTTCTGCTCGATGGAAATCGCTGGCGACAGGCCTTCGATGGTGTCGACATCGGGTTTTTCCATCATCGACAGGAACTGCCGGGCATAGGCCGACAGCGACTCCACGTAACGCCGCTGGCCCTCGGCATAGAGGGTATCGAAGGCCAGCGAGGACTTGCCGGAGCCGGACAGGCCGGTGATGACGATCAGCTTGTCCCGAGGCAGAGTCAGGTCAATGTTCTTCAGGTTGTGGGTACGCGCCCCACGAATCAGGATCTTGTCCACTACGGCCTCGCTTGGCGGGCTAAACGCGCAAGTATACGGCTCGTCGCCGTTGCGCGGCAAAGCGTCGCGTAGATGCCGTTAACCGATGGGACTGGTAGAATCGCCGCCGGTTCACACGAGGTTAATCCATGCACGATCCCCACAGCGAACGCATGAGCGGCAGCGAAACCCGCGCCGCAGGCGGTCTGGCCCTGGTGTTCGCCTTCCGTATGCTGGGCATGTTCATGGTCCTGCCGGTACTGGCGACCTATGGCATGGACCTGGCTGGCGCCACCCCGACCCTGATCGGTCTGGCCATCGGTGCCTACGGCCTGACCCAGGCAGTGTTGCAGATCCCGTTCGGCATCGTTTCCGACCGTATCGGCCGGCGCCCGGTGATTTACCTGGGGCTGGTGATCTTTGCGCTGGGGAGCGTGCTGGCGGCGCAGGCCGATTCGATCTGGGGCGTGATCGCAGGACGCATCCTGCAGGGGGCCGGGGCGATTTCCGCTGCCGTGATGGCCTTGCTGTCGGACCTGACCCGCGAACAGCATCGGACCAAGGCCATGGCCATGATCGGCATGAGCATCGGTCTGTCGTTCGCCGTGGCGATGGTGGTCGGGCCGTTGCTGACCCGCACCTTCGGCCTGTCGGGGCTGTTCCTGGCGACGGCGGTGCTGGCGCTGGTGGGCATCGCCCTGATCGCGTTCGTGGTGCCGGCGTCCAACACGCTGCTGCATCACCGCGAGTCCGGCGTGGCGAAACAGGCCCTCGGTCCGACCCTGCGTCACCCGGACCTGCTGCGCCTGGACGTGGGCATCTTCGTCCTCCACGCGATCCTCATGGCCAGCTTCGTCGCCTTGCCGCTGGCCTTCGTCGAGCGCGGCGGGCTGCCCAAGGAAGAGCACTGGTGGGTGTACCTGACGGCGTTGCTGATTTCATTCTTCGCAATGATTCCGTTCATTATCTATGGTGAGAAAAAGCGCAAGATGAAACGTGTCCTTCTGGGCGCGGTCAGTGTCTTGCTGCTGACGGAACTGTTCTTCTGGGAGCTGGGGAACAGCCTGTCGGCACTGGTGATCGGCACCGTGGTCTTCTTCACCGCCTTCAACCTGCTGGAAGCGTCGTTGCCGTCGCTGATCAGCAAGGTGTCGCCGGCTGGCGGCAAAGGCACGGCGATGGGGGTCTATTCCACCAGCCAGTTCCTCGGGGCGGCGTTGGGCGGGATACTCGGTGGCTGGATGTTCCAGCATGGTGGCCTGGGCACGGTGTTCCTCGGTTGCGCCGCTTTGTGCGCGCTCTGGCTCGTCGTTGCTGGTACCATGAACGAACCACCTTATGTAACGAGCCTGCGCATGCCGTTGTCGCCCGAGGCGCTGCGCGAAGCGGGCTTGTCCGAGCGCCTCAAGGCCGTGCCGGGTGTGACCGACGCAGTGGTGGTGGCAGATGAAGCCGCCATCTATATCAAACTGGATACACAAATTTTGGATCGCTCGACCCTGGAACGCCTGGTCAATCCGGCGTCCGCGGCGTGCGAAGCCTAGGAGAACGTTATGGCCCGTGGGGTTAACAAAGTCATTTTGGTCGGCACCTGTGGCCAGGATCCTGAAGTTCGCTACCTGCCGAACGGTAACGCTGTCACCAACCTGAGCCTGGCCACCAGCGAGCAGTGGACCGACAAGCAGACCGGCCAGAAGGTCGAGCGTACCGAGTGGCACCGTGTCTCGATGTTCGGCAAGGTCGCCGAGATCGCTGGCGAGTACCTGCGCAAGGGCTCCCAGGTCTACATCGAGGGCAAGCTGCAGACTCGCGAGTGGGAAAAGGACGGCATCAAGCGCTACACCACCGAAATCATCGTCGACATGCAGGGCACCATGCAGCTGCTGGGCGGTCGTCCACAGAACCAGGACGGCGGTGCACCGCGTGACAACTACAACCAGGCGCCCCAGGCTCCACGCCAGCAGGCTCCGCGTCCGCAGCAGGCGCCACAGCGTCCGGCTCCACAGCAGCCAGCGCCACAGCCGGCTCCGGACTTCGACAGCTTCGATGACGACATTCCGTTCTGATTCGTCGCCGCCGCTGCGCTAGACGTCAAAGGCCCGGTCTTCTCACGAAGCCGGGCCTTTTTCATTCCTGCTGTTGCGCTTGCCAGCGATGACGTCCTGAAGCCGGGTGCTACGCCCGCTCCCCACACAGGTCCAACGCAAACCAGTGCCGCGCCGTCGCCAGGTCCAGCCCGGCGCCGAGCAGGCCGAACAGCTTGCCCAGCGCCGCTTCGCGGGTCATGCCGCCGGCCGAGACCAGGCCGGTATCGCGCAGCCGGCTGCCCGCGGCGTAGGTATCGAACACCACGCTGCCTTCCGCGCACTGGCTGATCGCTGCCACCAGCACACCCCGGCGGCCAGCCTCGCTCAGGACGTCGAGCAACGCTTCGTCGTCCGATGGCCCGGTGCCGCTGCCATAGCACTCCAGCAGCAGGCCCTTCACGCCGGTGTCCAGCAGCGCGCGCGCATGCGCCGCCTGCAAGCCCGGGTACACCGGCAGCACGGCGAGGTTCACCGAGGTGCGCGGCTGGGCGTAGCTCAGCACCGCGGGCAGTTCGGCAGCGCGCTCGCCTTCGCGATGCCGCGGCAGCGCGGCGAAGGCATCGAAGGCTTCGCTGCGCAGCTTGCTGGCGCGCACGCCGGACAGCAGCTTGCCGGCGAAGAACAACTGCACGCCGTTTTCCACCCCTTCGGCGAGCAGCGTCAGGGCACCGCCGAGGTTGTCCCAGGCGTCGCTGTCCGGGGCGCCGGCCGGCAGCATCGAGCCGGTCAGCAGCACCGGCACGTTCAGCCCCAGCAACAGGAACGACAGGGCCGCGGCGCTGTAGGCCAGGGTGTCGGTGCCGTGCAGCAGGAGGATGCCGTCATGGCCGTGCTGCTTGACCGCCTCGACGATGGCATCGCGCATCGCCAGCCAGTTGCCCTGTTGCATGTTGGCGCTGTCGAGCAGCGGCGACATTTCCCGCAGCGTCCATGCCGGGCTGCGCACCTGCGGGTTGTGCTCCAGCCAGGCACGCATGCGCGCCTCGAAGCCACCCGCCGGGGCCAGGCCCTGGGGCGTCTGCAGCATGCCGATGGTGCCGCCGGTGTAGAGGACGAGGAGGTTGTTGACTGCGCGCATAAGGGTATTCCGGAGCAGGGACAGGAAATTCGGGCAAAAAAAAGCCGCCCGCGAAGGGGCGGCTCTCTTGTGGAGCGACGACCGGAGCTTGCTTAGCGCTGGGTCTGCGCGGCGCCGGCCACGGTCTTGTCGGCGGCGTCAGCCTTGGCGCCGGCCGGCCAGGCGGCACGGTCCAGGTCCAGGTCGGCGAACTTGGCCGAGTCGAACACCGGCTGGGCGATGCCGGCCTTGCGCTGCTCGTCGTAGTCGCGCATCACCCGCAGGCCGATCTTGAACAGCAGGGCCAGGGCGATCAGGTTGACGAAGGCCAGCAGGGTCATGGTGATGTCGGCGAAGGCGAACACGGTACCCAGGTTCTGTACCGAACCCCAGACGATCAGGGCCAGGACCAGACCACGGTAGGCCATCAGCACTACACGGTTGCGGGTCAGGAACTGCAGGCTGTTCTCGCCCAGGTAGTAGTTGTAGAGGATGCAGGTGAAGACGAACAGCGACAGGGCGACGCTGACGAACAC
The DNA here is from genome assembly GCF_032621685.1 of Pseudomonas sp. zfem002. Lineage (NCBI taxonomy): Bacteria > Pseudomonadati > Pseudomonadota > Gammaproteobacteria > Pseudomonadales > Pseudomonadaceae > Pseudomonas > Pseudomonas sp. zfem002. The sequence continues at coordinate 21,266 of NZ_JAVYJH010000010.1, forward strand.
ACGGCCCCAGTCACCGACTACCGCGGCCAGGGAGTTCTGGGTCAGGACGATGCCGTCACCTTCGAAGCCCGGGGTGTAGAAGCCCGACAGCAGGATCAGCAGGGCGGTGCAGGTGCAGATGACGAAGGTGTCGAGGAACACGCTGAACGCCTGGACCACGCCTTGTGCGCCCGGGTGTTTCACCGCGGCTACGGCGGCGACGTTCGGTGCGCTGCCCAGGCCGGCTTCGTTGGCGAACACGCCGCGTTTCACGCCCATGACGATAGCGCTGCCGAGCAGGCCGGCGAAGGCCGGGTCGAGACCGAAGGCGCTTTTGAAGATGGTTTCCAGCATGGCCGGAACGTGTTCGATCTGGGTGCCGATCACGTACAGGGTGACGCCGATGTAGGCCAGGGTCTTGACCGGTACCAGCAGGTCGGACACCGCGGCGATGCGCTTGATGCCACCCACGAAGACGATCGCCAGCAGCACGGCCAGGGCGATGCCGGTGTGGTTCGGGGCGAAGCCGAAGGCGTTCTGCAGCGAGTGGGTCACGGTGTAGGACTGCAGGCCGTTGAAGGCGAAGCCGTAGGTGACCAGCAGCAGCAGGGAGAACACCACGGCCATGCTCTTCAGCTTCAGGCCGTGCTGGATGTAGTAGGCCGGACCGCCGCGGTACAGGCCATCGCCATCGGCGCGCTTGTAGACCTGGGCGAGGGTACATTCGAAGAAGCTGCTGGACATGCCGACCAGCGCGGTAACCCACATCCAGAACACGGCACCAGGGCCGCCCAGGGTTACGGCGATACCGACACCGGCGATGTTACCGGCACCGACACGACCGGCCAGGCTCAGCATCAGCGCCTGGAAAGAGCTCAGTTGGCCAGCCTGGCCGCGCAACGATTCCTTGAATACACCGAACATGTGGCCGAAATGGCGGAACTGGACGAAACGGGAGCGGATGGTGAAATAGCTACCCAGTCCGACGATGAGCACGATGAGGAGTTTCCCCGAAAGGAAATCGTTGAGCGCTTCGAGCATGGCAATGACCTCGAGATTCTTATTCTTTGCATGAAAGACAGACAGGCTGGCGCCGGGGCGCCAGTTCCATGGGGCGCATGTTTGGCCATGACAACTACGGTTACAATTTCGCCAGTTGCTCTGTTTTGGTGCGACTTGATGCTAAACTCGCACTCATCGCATCAATCGGACTTCCCTTCATGAGTGAAAACCTCGGCATCAACCTCAAGTTGGCCTGCAGCCACTACCGCTCTATCTCCGAGGTTTGCCGCCAGCTGTCGATCAACCGGGCGCAATTCAACAAGTACCTGAGCGGGCAGAGCCAGCCGACGGCGTACAACCTCAAGCGCATCGGCGACTTCTTCGGTGTCGAGGACTACGAGCTGGGCCTGCCGCCGGAGCAGTTCGCCCGCTTGATCGGCGCGCGTGGCAGCGCCGTGGCCAATACGGTGCAGCACGACCCCCTGCTCGATCTGCTGCGCCCGCTGCGCGAGCACGCCGGCAATCTGTCGCGTTACTGCGGCTATTACTTCGAGTACTCCAACTGCATGTCGGTGCCGGGCAGCATCCTGCTGTCGCTGGTGCACCTGCGCGAGGAGAACGGCAACTACCTGTTCGAACGCCAGGAGCGCCAGGAGCGCTCCAGCAGTACCGACGTGCAGGCCGAGGACTGGACGCGCTGCCGCTACCTGGGCGCGGCGTTCCAGTTGCAGGACCGGGTGTTCCTGCTCGACTACGAGTCGCTGACCGTCAACGAGATGAGCCAGACGGTGCTGATCCCCAGCTTCAAGAGCCGCATCACCCGTCTCAACGGCCTCAAGACCGGGGTCTCCAGCGGCGACCGGCGCACGCCCGCCTGTACCCGGGTGGTCTGGGAATACCTGGGCCCGGAGATCAACCGCATCAACGCCTACCGCCAGGTGAAGCTGTATCGCCCGGACGATCCGCGGATCGACGACGACGTCCGTGAACGCCTGACCGCGGGGCCGATCCGCAACGGTCTGTTCGAGATCGAATAGGCCTCCCGCATGGGACCGGCGCTCCAGGTGTTCAGCCGCGAACCAGCAGCGGGTCTTCTCGGAGGATCAGCGGACGGGCGAAGCGTGAATAGCCGAACAGCCGCACCAGCAGGCGGCGGTTGTCGTCGAGGCGCTCCCGGCCATGCAGGGCGCGGGTGTTGTTGACCAGCAGGACGCTGTCGGGCTGCAGGACGAAATCCACAGACGGTGTCTGCGCCAGGCGCGCCTGGAAGGCATCGAACGCCCGGGCCGCGGCGTCGCTGGCCTGTTCGTTGAGGGAGAAGCGGTAGGCGTTGTAGCGCACGCTGAAGCCGCCCTGGGCGTCGAAGTCGATGATCGAGGTGGCGCTGCCGCCGGCGCCGCGGCCATCGACGAAGCATTCGCTGCGGGTGAAGTCGAAGGAGCGCGAATTGAGCGCCAGCACGTCGAGGCTGCCCAGGCCTTCGATGACCGCGCGCAGCGGGACGATGCGCGTGGGCTGGTTGGCCGGGTTCCAGCGGGCGCTGAGGACCAGCGCCGAGGGGGCCGGCGAGTGTCCGTCGCGGGCCAGCACCGAGCAGTGGTACGGCGCCTCGGTGTGCGGGCCGAGGCGCAGGCCGGCATGGGAGCTGAGTTCGACCGGGGTCTGGCGGTTTTCGCCGGGCCTGGGCTGGCGCCCGCCGCCCTTGAAGTTGCCGACCAGGCGCAGGTGCTTGCCGTCGTTGTCGATATCGAAGGCGAACGCCCGGTAGCGCACCAGCTCCAGCAACACCTGGTTGCGCGCGCCCAGGTAGAGGCAGGTGAGATCCTTCTCCAGCACGCGCAGTTCCGGCAGTTGCTCGGGCAACGGATCGTCCTTGGGCGCGCGCAGGCGGGCGAAGAGCAGGGCGGCGAGGCGGCCGTCGGCGAACAGGTTCACCGTGGCCTGCTGCACCGGATCCAGGCGCGCTTCCAGCAGCCGCGCCCACAGCCGGGCCTTGAGCGCGGCGCCGGGGGCCTGCGGCCCGCCATGGCGGGCGAGGTCGAGGCTGGCCGTGTGCAGTTGGTCGAGCTGCTCGTTGTCGAACTTCAGGGTGGCGACTTCGCAGTCTTTCATGAGGAAACCTTCCTTAGTGAGCTGACGGGTCCTGGGCGGTCCTTGCCCGGAGTGGCTCCCGACTGCGTAGACAGGGAACCGCTGGGTGTCATATTGAAGGTGGTTTTTTCGACTATCGAAGTCGGCAGGTTCTTTTGCCGGTGTAAGCTGATTCTTAATTCACAGTGTGGGAAAGTGCCCGTATTGCCGGGCCGGGTTAAACGTGCCGTGTCGTTGGGCGGGTTGGACTTCCCCTGGCGGAAGCCGCAAACTATGCGCTTTCCCTTTCAATCAACCTGAGCGGACCTGCTGAACGTATGCGAATGCGCCTGATGCTGTTGGGTGGTGGAAATGCCCTTGGGCAAGCGCTGATTCGTCTCGGGGCGGAGGAGGACATCGGCTTTCTCGCGCCACGTCCGCCGGAGCAGGGCTGGGATGCCGCCAGCCTGACCCAGTTGCTCGACGACACTCGCCCGGACGCCTTGGTCAACCTGGCCTACTACTTCGACTGGTTCCAGGCCGAGTCGGTCAGCGAACAGCGCCTGGCGTCGCAGGAGCGTTCGGTGGAGCGCCTGGCCGAACTGTGTCAGCACCACAACATCATCCTCGTCCAGCCTTCCAGCTACCGCGTGTTCGACGGTTCGCGCGCCACCGCCTACAGCGAGAAGGACGAGCCGGTGCCGCTGGGCCTGCGTGGCCAGGCGCTGTGGCGCATCGAGCAGAGCGTGCGGGCGACCTGCCCGCAGCATGTGCTGCTGCGCTTCGGCTGGGTGCTGGACGACAGCATCGACGGTGTGCTCGGGCGTTTCCTGACCCGTGCCGAGGTCGCCCAGGAACTGCTGCTGGCGGACGATCGCCGCGGCAACCCGACCCCGGTGGATGACGCCGCGCGGGTGATCCTCTCGGTGCTCAAGCAGCTCGACTGTGCCGCGCCGCTGTGGGGCACCTACCATTACGCCGGCAACGAAGCGACCACCCCGCTGGCGCTGGGCCAGGCGATCCTCGGCGAGGCGGCGCAACTGCGCCAGCTGGCGGTCGAGGCACCGACGGCCCAGGCCCATGCCGCCCGCGCCGACGCTTTCGAAGAGCCGCAGCATGCGGTGCTGGCCTGCAAGAAAATTCTCCACACCTTCGGCATCAAGCCGCGCGCCTGGCGCTCCGGCCTGCCGACCCTACTGGATCGATTCTACCGTCATGGCTGATGCCCCCATTCTCATCACCGGTGGCGCCGGCTTCATCGGTTCCCACCTGTGTGACGCCCTGCTGGAAAACGGCTACGCCGTGCGCGTGCTGGACGACCTGTCCACCGGCAAGCGGGCCAACCTGCAACTGGACAACCCCAGGCTGCAACTGATCGAAGGCGATGTCGCCGACGCCGCCCTGGTGGCGAAGGCCGCCGAAGGCTGTCGCGCCGTGGTCCACCTGGCCGCGGTGGCTTCCGTGCAGGCCTCGGTGGATGACCCGGTGCGCACGCACCGGAGCAATTTCGTCGGCACCCTGAATGTCTGCGAGGCCATGCGCCTGGCCGGCATCAAGCGTGTGCTGTTCGCCTCCAGTGCCGCGGTGTACGGCAACAACGGCGAAGGGCTTTCGATCGGCGAGGAGGTCACCAAGGCGCCGCTGACGCCCTATGCGGTGGACAAGCTGGCCAGCGAGCAGTACCTGGACTTCTATCGTCGCCAGCATGGCCTGGAGCCGGTGGTGTTCCGCTTCTTCAACATCTTCGGGCCGCGCCAGGATCCGTCCTCGCCGTATTCCGGGGTGATCAGCATCTTCTGCGAGCGCGCGCTGAGCGGCACGCCGATCACCGTGTTCGGCGATGGCGAGCAGACCCGCGATTTTCTCTATGTCGGCGACCTGGTGTCGGTGATGCTGCAGGCCCTGGAAATGCCGCAGGTGGAAGAGGGCGCGGTGAATATCGGGCTGAACCAGGCCACCTCGCTGAACCAGTTGCTGGCGGCGCTGAAAAGCGTGCTGGGGGATCTGCCGGCGGTCAGCTACGGGCCGGCGCGCAGTGGCGATATCCGTCATTCGCGGGCGGACAACAGCAGGCTGCTGACGCGCTTCGCGTTTCCGGTGGCAACGCCGCTGGCGGAAGGACTGGCTCGCCTGCTGGGTCGCTGATACGAGTTTGGGGCCGCTTTGCAGCCCTTCGCGCCGAACCGTCGCGAAGGGCCACAAAGCGGCCCCAAGTGTTTCCGGGTCTTAGAACTTGTACCCGATACCCACCATGTACACCCACGGATCGATATCCACATCGACCTTGGTCTTGCCCACGCCCAGGGCGCTAGGGCCGTCGATGCTGGCTTCGGTGTTGATGTCGACGTACCAGACCGAGGCGTTGACCAGCAGGTTGTCGCTGACCATGTAATCCATGCCCAGCTGGCCAGCCAGGCCGACCGAGTTCTTCATCTTCATGTTGCTGAAGCCTTGCGACTTGCGCTCGCTGGTCAGGTCTTCATTGAAGAACAGGGTGTAGTTCAGGCCGATGCCGGCATACGGCTGGAACTTCGAGCCTGCGTCCATCGGGTAGTACTGTACCGACAGGGTCGGTGGCAGGTGCTTGATGTCGGCCAGCTTGCCATCCAGCGCCGCGCCGAGACCCTTGACGTTCACTTGATGCTGGAACGGTGTGGCGGCGAGCAATTCGATGCCGACGTGGTCGGTGACCATATAGGCGAAGGCCAGGCCCAGCTGGGTGTCGCTGTCCACCGTGGCCTTGGTGCCGCTGACCTTGGCGCCGTCGAGCTTCAGATTGCCGCTGTCCTCGTTCGGAGCAACGGTGGCGGCGCCGGCGCGGACGATGAAATCACCAGCTTTGTGGGCGTAGGCGGCAGGGGCCGTGAGCGCGAGGGCGATCAGCGAGGCGCCGAGCAAGGACTTGTTCATGGAAGCTCCCAGGGGACATTTGGATTCGATGGTCCCAATGTTAAGGAGCTGCCGAAGGGGGAATTTTGATTCAGCTCAATGAAAGCGAAGGCGCCCCGGCGCGGCCATTCATTGTAGTTCGTAGGCGTAGATCTTCTCGGCATCCATCTGGTAACCGGCCTCGGCCAGCTCACTGGACGACGACTGGACGCGCATCGGCCCTTCGATCCAGTACGGCTGGTACAGCTCTTCGACCTTGATGCCGATCTCGCTGACCACATGCACGATCTGGTTCGACGGCGGCGGTGGCACATGGATGCAGGCGCCGTAGTAGGGCACCAGGAGAAACTCCGTGGTGCGTCCTTCCTCGCTGACTTCCAGCGGCACGATATAACCCGGCAACTTCACCTGCTGGCCGTCCAGCGCCTTCACCACCGGTGCGTCAGGCACCTGCTGCTGGGCCGCCGGCGCCGCTTCGGCTGCCAGCGCGTCACCCAGTTGCGAGAGTTGCGAGAGGTTGTGGATCGGCGCCAGTTGCGGCGCGATCACCGGCGCGCCGGGCGGAATCAGCTGTGGCCATTCCAGGGTTCGCGGTTCGCCCGCCAGGGCGGGCAGGGCGATGAACAACAGCAACGACAGGGCACGGCGCATTGCACGGGTACTCACAGATGAATGGACAGGCCATCGGCCAGGGACTGTCGATAGGCCCGCCAGGCAGGGATGCTGCCCATCAGCACCGCGGCGCCGAGGATGATCGCCAGCAGGGTCCATTCGTGGCTGCTCGGCAAGGCCAGCGGCAGGTATAACCCATAGTTGGCCTGCACGTAACCCTGGGCAGCGGCGATTCCCACGTAGAGCAGGCCGAGGCCGGCGCCGATCCCGGCCACGGCCAGGGCGAACGCCTCCAGCACCAGCAGGCCGCCGACATGCCAGGGCCGCGCGCCCACCGAGCGCAGAATGGCCATTTCCCGCCGGCGTTCGTTGAGGCTGGTGAGGATCGCCGTGAGCATGCCGATCAACCCGGTCAGGACCACGAACAGCGACACCACGAACAGTGCCTGCTCCGCCGTGCCCATCAGGCTCCACAGCTCCTGCAGGGCCACGCCGGGGAGGATCGCCAGCAGCGGTTCGCCGCGGAATTCGTTGATCTCCCGCTGCAGGGCGAAGGTTGCCACCTTGTTGTTGAGACCGAGCATGACGGCGGTGATGGCGCTCGGAGTCAGGTCCATGTTGCGCGCCTGGTCGGCGCTGATGCGCCCGTCGCCGCGGGCCGGCACGCCGTTGTGCCAGTCGATGTGGATGGCTTCCATGCCGCCGAGGCTGATGTGCAGGGTGCGGTCCACCGGGGTGCCGGTGCGCTTGAGCACGCCGACCACGGTGAACGGCTTGTCGTCGTGCTTGACCAGGCTGATGGCGGCGACGCCGTGGGCCAGTACCAGCTTGTCGCCGAGCGTGTAGTGCAGGGCCTCGGCCACTTCGGCGCCGAGCACCACTTCGAACGGGTCCGTGGCGAAGGCGCGGCCCTGGCTCAGTTCCAGATTCTGCCGGCGGCCGTACTGGTAGTGGGCGAAATACGCCTCGGTGGTACCCATCACCCGGTAGCCGCGGTGCGAGTCGCCGAGGGAAATCGGGATCGCCCATTTCACCCGGCGGTCATTGGCGTAGTGCTCGAAGCTGTCCCAGCGGATGTTGTTGGTGGCGTTGCCGATGCGGAACACCGAATACAGCAGCAGGTTCACCGAGCCGGAGCGCGCGCCGACGATCAGGTCGGTGCCGCTGATGGTGCTGGCGAAGCTGGTCCGCGCCTCGGTGCGCACCCGCTCGACGGCCAGCAGCAGGCACACCGACAGGGCGATCGCGAAGGCGGTGAGAAAGGCGGTGAAACGGCGGTTGGCCAGGCTGGCCAGGGCAAGGCGGAGCAGGTACATCAGGCCTCCGTGTCGCTGGCGGGACGGGCCGCGCGGTTGAGTTCGGCGAGGGACAGCTGGCGGTCGAACAGCGGCGCCAGGCTCTGGTCATGGCTGACGAACAGCAGGCTCGAGCCGGCGTCGCGGCATTCGGCGAACAGCAGGCGGATAAAGGCCTCGCGGGTGTCGGCATCGAGGGCCGAGGTCGGTTCGTCGGCGATCACCAGCGCCGGCTGGCCGATCAGCGCGCGGGCCGCGGCGACCCGTTGCTGCTGGCCGATGGACAGGCTGTCGGCGCGGCGCGCGAGCAGCTCCGGATCCTTCAGGCCGAGGTGCGCGAGCAACTGCGTGGCCGCTTCGGCGACGCTGCCGTGACGCTGGATCGCCCGTTGCGCGCGGGCCCTGGAAAACCGGCAGGGCAGCTCGACGTTCTCGATCACCGAGAGAAACGGCAGCAGGTTGAACTGCTGGAAGATGTAGCCGGTGTGGTCGACGCGGAAACGGTCGCGAGCGCTCTGGCTCAGCTCGCCGAGGTCCTGGCCGAGCAGGCGGATAGTGCCGCGGTCGGCCTTCTGCACACCGCCGAGCAGGCCCAGCAGGGTGGTCTTGCCGCTGCCGCTGGGACCTTTGAGAAACAGCGACTCGCCGGCTTCGAGGCGCAGGGTGGGGATGTCCAGCAGGGGCGGGTGACCCGGCCAGGCGAAGCCCAGGTCGGTCAGTTCAATCAGTGCCTGGCTCATATGTCGACGCCCGGGTTACCCCGGGCGCTTCACTGCAAGAAGGTGACTTAGAAAGTGATCCGGGGGCTGTTCGGCGTGGCTTCGACGCCTTTCTGCCCATTCGGCCCGATCAGTTGTAGCTGGATTTTCTGGGTCGAGGGGTAGGTTTTGAACAGCGGGGCCAGGTCCAGGCTCGCCAACTGCTCCGGCTTGGCGCACTCGAAACGGTAGTGGGCGTGGATATCGCTGTGGCCGTGTTCGTGCTCGTCGCCGTCACCGTCGTCATCCTTGGCCGGGGCATCGCCGAACAGCGGGCTTTCCAGCTCCTGGTCGCTTTCCTTGCAGCCGGCGGCGGCGCTCAGGCCGAACAGTTTCAGCGGTTGCTCCAGTTGCGCGCGCACGGCGGCGACCTTGGCCTTGTCGGCATCGCTCTGGGCGACATGTTCGAAACCCACCAGGTTCATCGCCGGGCTTTCCAGTTCCAGTTCCAGGGTGTTGCCATCGAGCACGGCGTTCAGGTGGGCGACGCCGTGCTCGTGGGCGCCGAGGCTGCCGTGGGCGTGGTCATGCTCGTGATCGTGATCGGCATGCGCGTGGGCGGTGAGGGCCAGGGGCAGCAGCGCAAAGGGCAAGGCAAGCAGCAGGCGACGCATGGGCGGAACTCCGAAGCGGGCTTGGAAAGGTTTTGAAATGTTATAACAAAGTAAGTGGCCCGTGGAAGGGGTGCCTTGGCGAGCGGGGGCGCGCATGGGAGCATGGCCGTCTTCATCGAGGGAGAGTGCAATCGTGCGAATTCGAGGACATATCGGCGAGTGGCCGGTGGATCTGACCATCGAGTTGGATCCGGCGGAATGGGCCAGCCTGGCCGGAAGGGCGGCTGAGTCCGTGGCGGCGCCGGTCAGTGCCAGTGCGCCGGTGGCACAGGCGCGGCCGGACGACACCTTGTGGCTGGCGGCAAAGGAGTTGCTGCGCAAGGCCGGGGAAATGGACGGGCCGGCGTTGCTGGAGTTGCTGGAGGGGCTGGCCGGGAGTACCGCGGCGGGCAAGCGGTTGCTGGTGCGCTTGCGGCATAGCAGCGAAGTGAAGGTGGAGAGTGGGGCGGATGCGCCGGTGTATCACTGGATAGGGTGATAGGCCTTGAGGGCCTCATCGCTGGCAACGCCAGCTCCCACAGGTTCGGCGGTGTACGCGGACCTTGTGGGAGCAACTGTCTTCGAGGACTTTTTTAAAAACGATTCCTCCAGACATAGCTTCGCCAGCAACACAGCTCTCCGGTGTTGCTGGCGAAAACCCCGCTCAATATTTCAGTCCTGGTGCTTTTTCAGGCAGCGGGCGCCCCTTCCACGACACACCATCTCGCATCATGGCATTCAGACGTATCAGCAATACACGCATGCACGCGACCACAGCCTTCTTGGAACATTTGCCGCGAGCTATCAGGGCGTTGTAGCGAGCCTTGAAGTCAGCGGTATGCCTGATCATTACCCAGGCAGCCATGTACAAGGCTCCGCGTACCTTGTAGCGCCCACCCTCAATGTGCCTGGGGCTACTCTTGCTACCGCTGTCCTTGTTGTACGGCGCCAGTCCCACCAAGGCCGTGATCTCGCGCCCCGTCAACAGGCCCAGCTCAGGCAGGTAGGCCAACAGCTTGGCCGTCGTGACCCGCCCGATCCCCTTTATTGACTGCAAGCGCTCGACCTTGTCGCGGTCCAGCGCCTTCGTGGCGAGATCAATGTGTTTGTTCAGTGACCTCAGCTCAGCCTCCAGAGAGGCGATGTGACTGGCGAAAAAGGCAAGCGCTATCGCCGAAGTAGCTTGTTTGGCGCGGCGCCGATCATCGTCCCGATGCCCTATGATCTGGTCCCTGAGCTTGACCAGTTCTGCCAGTTCATCGCGCGCCTGGCTGGGTTCAACCAGCGTCCTGGTTTCGAGGTGCTGAGCAAACTTCGCCAGTATCTGGGCATCGATTCTGTCCGTCTTGGCTATTTGCCCGACGGCATCCGCGTAGGCACGTGAACGCTTGGGATTCACCCGGGTGGCGTTCAACCCAGCTACGCGCAACGCTTTGAATACGGCGTTCTCGTAGCCGCCCGTGGCCTCCAGTACGACCCGCTCAGGTTCAATCTCATTCAGGCATACCAGCATTTGAGCAATGCCTTCAGGATCATTCTTGAGCTGAAACGGCTTGGAGCGTTCAGGCCAGAAAGCCACGTCCAGGGTGGCTTTGGAGACATCGATACCAACGAAGCAGGAAATCATGGTCAGACCCTCTTACACTTCGGAAGTGAGAGCGCTCTGACCTATCCCGGGCTCGGGCTTCGGGTCAGAGTGAGAGGTGGATGGCGACTATGCTCCCACACGTGCTCTAGGGCACCGCCGGCATCCAGTCTGCCATCCACCGCTCTCACACCTTGATTTTAAGAGGTCCTGAAGACACAAGCGGGCATTGCCCGCGATGAGGCCGTCAAGTCAGGCCGAAGCCACGAAGAACCCCACGATCAACCCCACCCCCACGAACCACACCAGCGAGCGCAACGCCGCCCAGTCCGCCAGGTAGCAGATGATGTAGAGCAACCGGCTGGTGATGAACAGCACCGCCAGCACGTCCTGGGTCACCTGCTCGGCATTGCCCACCACATCGGCGATCAGCACCGCCGCGATGAACGCCGGGAGAATCTCGAAGCTGTTCAACTGCGCGGAATGAGCACGGCGCGGCATGCCCTCGAGGCGGTCCTGGAACGCCCGTGGATCATGGTTCTGCTGCAGATTGAAACGTCCACTGGCGATCTTGGCGATGCTGGTGCACAGGTACGGCAGCATCAACGCGATCAGTACGCACCAGAAAGCGACGGTCATGGTCAGGTCCTTTGCAATGTGAGAGTTCGCGGCCGGTCAGAGCTTCATCACCAGCATGCCCAGCAGCACCAGCGCACAGGCTAAGAGCCTGGGTCCGCCAAAAGGTTCTTTGAGGTAGCGCATGCCCATCAGCACCACGAGGATCACGCTGACCTCGCGCAGCGCCGCCGCTTCCGCCACCGACCCCAGGTGCATGGCCCAGAGCACCAGAGCGTAGCTCAGCAACACGCAGACGCCGACCGTCAACCCCAGCTTCCACTGGCTGCGCCAGAACATCACGAACGGCGCGCGCCGGGCCACGCCGGCGATCAGCGGAAATGGCAGGGAGCAGGCCAGGGTCAGCCACACCAGGTAGTCCAGCGGCTGCGCCCAGCGGCGGATGGCCTGGCCGTCGAGCCAGGTGTAGCAACCGATGCACAGCCCGATCAGCGCCACCACCGGCAGCATGCTCCAGGGCAGGCGGTCACCGCCGCCGCCATGCCAGAGCAGGCAGGCCATGCCGCAGGGAATCAGGAGGATGCCGAGGATCTGCTGGCTGCTCAGCTGCTCGCCGGCGAACACCAGGGTCAGTGCCAGCACCACCAGCGGCGACAGGCCGCGCATCAACGGATAGACCAGGCCGAGGTCACCGACCTTGTAGGCCTGGATCAGCAGGAAGCGGTAGAGCAGCTCGAACAACGCCGACGCCAGCAGCCACGGCCAGATCCCGGCCGGCGGGAACTCGACGAAGCCGACCATGCCCACGGCGAACACCAGCGCCACGCTGTCCATGCTGGCGATCATCAGCAGGCGCTCGCCACTGAACTTGACCAGGGTGTTCCAGGTTGCATGCAGCAGTGCCGCGACGAGCACCAGGGAAGTCGCTACCACGTCTCGATTCCTTCGCCATCCACGGACCGGGTCCGTCCACCAGAGGGCGGAGTTTCAACCACTCGCAACAAAACAGCCAGCACGCTGTCAATCGCGACATTGAAAAAAACTGTGTCCCCAAGCGCGCGAACGGTCATCAAACCTGGTGCCCGCCGCGCGTGGGCACCGACTTGGAAGCCGCTACAGGAATCAGGATGCTCGAATTAGTTGCCGCGTTTATCTGCCTCACCACTCTGCTCACCTACGTGAACTACCGCTTCATCGGCCTGCCACCCGCCATCGGCGTGATGGTCACCGCCCTGCTGTTCTCCCTGATGCTTCAAGGCCTGAGCCTGATCGGCTACCCCGGCCTGGAAGAGCGGGTCGAGGGCCTGATGAACCAGATCGATTTCAATGACCTGCTGATGCACTGGATGCTGTCGTTCCTGCTGTTCGCCGGCGCCCTGCACGTCAACCTCACCGACCTGCGCAGCTATCGCTGGCCGATCGGCCTGCTGGCCACCTTCGGCGTGCTGATCGCCACCGTGGTGATCGGTTACCTGGCCCACTGGGTGTTCGCCCTGTTCGGCTGGCACGTCAGCCTGATCTACTGCCTGCTGTTCGGCGCGCTGATCTCGCCGACCGACCCGATCGCGGTGCTCGGCGCGCTGCGTACCGCCAACGCCTCGAAACCACTGAAGACCACCATCGTCGGCGAATCGCTGTTCAACGACGGTACCGCGGTGGTGGTGTTCACCGTGTTGCTGGGGATCATCCAGCTCGGCGAGACCCCGAGCGTCTCCGACACCGCCCTCCTGTTCGTGCGCGAGGCCATCGGCGGGGTGATCTTCGGCGGCCTGATCGGCTACGCCACCTACCGCATGATCAAGAGCATCGAGCAGTACCAGGTCGAGGTCATGCTGACCCTGGCCCTGGTCATCGGCGGCTCGGCGATGTGCTACGAGCTGCACGTCTCGGCGCCGATCGCCATGGTCGTGGCCGGGCTGATCATCGGCAACCTGGGACGCAACCTGGCGATGAACGACATGACCCGGCGCTACATGGACGGTTTCTGGGAACTGATCGACGACATGCTCAACGCCCTGCTGTTCGCCCTGATCGGCCTGGAGCTGTTGCTGCTGCCATTCAACTGGATGCACCTGGCGGCCGGCGGCGTGCTGGCGCTGGCGGTGCTGGCTTCGCGCTTGCTGACCGTGGCGCCGGCCATCCTCCTGCTGCGACGCTGGCGCAGTGTGCCGAAGGGCACGGTGCGGGTGCTGACCTGGGGTGGTCTGCGCGGGGGTGTCTCGGTGGCCCTGGCGCTGTCGCTGCCGGTGGGCGAGGAGCGGGACCTGCTGCTGTCGATCACCTACATCGTGGTGCTGTCGTCGATCCTGGTACAGGGGTTGACCGTCGGCCGCGTCGTTCGGGGTGTCAGCGAGCAACCAACCTGACAGCCCTGAGGCACGCGCGCATCACCTCGTAGGAGCGTGGCTTGCCCGCGAAAGGACCGCGTAGCGGTCCCGATGACGGGGTAAACCACATCGGGACCGCTACGCGGTCCTTTCGCGGGCAAGCCACGCTCCTACGGGGGCCCCATCCGCACGCCGGTTATTCCACCGTACTGTCCGGGAACTGGTCCTGGACATACTTGATCTGCGTCCGCCCATGCGCCGCCGGCAGACCATCCTCGCCAAGGTTGACGAAGACCATGCGGTCGACGGTGAGGATCGCCTTGCGCGTGATCTTGTTGCGCACTTCGCACTTGAGGGTGATGGAGGTGCGGCCGAACTCGGTGGCGGTGATGCCCAGTTCGATGATGTCGCCCTGGCGCGAGGCGCTGACGAAGTTGATCTCGGAAATGTACTTGGTCACCACGCGCTGGTTGCCCAGCTGGACGATCGCGTAGATCGCCGCTTCCTCGTCGATCCAGCGCAGCAGGCTGCCGCCGAACAGGGTGCCGTTGGGGTTGAGGTCTTCGGGTTTGACCCACTTGCGGGTGTGGAAATTCATGCGTGCTCCTGACAACCGGACAGGTGAAGCAGGGCCTCCCGGGCCCCGCCCGTACAGGGTAGCCGCATTTTTGCAGGCCATGTCCACGGCCTTTGTACGACCATGGTCCAGTCACCGGTCGTGCGCGCTGCTTTAATCCTTGGGCCGACACGAAAGCCCGGCTATAATCCCCGCGTTTTTATCCGGCGCCGACCCTCCGCGGTCGTCGCTCCCGCCACCCGACCGAGGGGCGCTGCAGCAGGTTCGCTCCTGTCAGGCTCGGTCGGGGCGTTGTCCACGGCTCGCCCGCGGACGCTCAACGCACAACGGCGCCCATTCGCACACTACGAATGGAGGCTCTACATGAGCGCTGTAAACACGCCTGCAGGTTTCACCGATTACAAGGTCGCCGACATCTCCCTGGCCGCCTGGGGCCGTCGCGAAGTCATCATCGCCGAATCGGAAATGCCCGCACTGATGGGCCTGCGCCGCAAGTACCAGGAAGAGCAACCGCTCAAGGGCGCGAAAATCCTCGGCTGCATCCACATGACCATCCAGACCGCCGTGCTGATCGAAACCCTGGTTGCCCTGGGTGCCGAAGTACGCTGGTCGTCCTGCAACATCTTCTCCACCCAGGACCAGGCCGCTGCCGCCATCGCCGCCGCCGGTATCCCGGTGTTCGCCTGGAAAGGCGAAACCGAGCAGGAATACGAGTGGTGCATCGAGCAGACCATCCTCAAGGACGGTCAGCCATGGGACGCCAACATGGTCCTCGACGACGGCGGTGACCTGACCGAGATCCTGCACAAGAAATACCCGGCGATGCTGGACAAGATCCACGGCGTCACCGAAGAGACCACCACCGGCGTGCACCGCCTGCTGGACATGCTGGCCAAGGGCGAGCTGAAGATCCCGGCGATCAACGTCAACGACTCGGTCACCAAGAGCAAGAACGACAACAAGTACGGCTGCCGTCACAGCCTGAACGACGCCATCAAGCGCGGTACCGACCACCTGCTGTCAGGCAAGCAGGCCCTGGTGATCGGCTACGGTGACGTGGGCAAGGGCTCGGCCCAGTCGCTGCGTCAGGAAGGCATGATCGTCAAGGTCACCGAAGTCGACCCGATCTGCGCCATGCAGGCCTGCATGGACGGTTTCGAAGTGGTTTCGCCGTTCAAGGACGGCATCAACGATGGCACCGAAGCCAGCATCGACGCGGCCCTGCTGGGCAAGATCGACCTGATCGTCACCACCACCGGTAACGTCAACGTCTGCGACGCCAACATGCTCAAGGCCCTGAAGAAGCGCGCCGTGGTCTGCAACATCGGTCACTTCGACAACGAGATCGACACCGCCTTCATGCGCAAGAACTGGGCGTGGGAAGAGGTCAAGCCACAGGTGCACAAGATCCACCGCACCGGTCACGGCGACTTCGACCCGCAGAACGACGACTACCTGATCCTGCTGGCCGAAGGCCGCCTGGTGAACCTGGGCAACGCCACCGGTCACCCGAGCCGGATCATGGACGGTTCCTTCGCCAACCAGGTCCTGGCGCAGATCTTCCTGTTCGCACAGAAGTTCGCCAGCCTGAACGCCGAGCAGAAGGCCGAGCGCCTGACCGTCGAAGTCCTGCCGAAGAAACTCGACGAGGAAGTGGCCCTGGAAATGGTGCGCGGCTTCGGCGGCGTGATCACCCAGCTGACCCCGAAACAGGCCGAGTACATCGGCGTGGCCGTCGAAGGTCCATTCAAGCCGCACGCCTATCGCTACTGATACGCAGGCGACCCCAGCCGCCGGCGGGTACCGTTTCCACGGTGCCTGCCGGCGGTTTGCGGTGTGCAATCCGACGCTGAAGGAACTTTCGAAATGACTCAGGAACGCCGTTACAGCTTCGAGTTCTTCCCGACCAAGACCGACGCTGGACATGAAAAACTGCTCGCCACCGCCCGCACCCTGGCAAGCTACAACCCGGATTTCTTCTCCTGCACCTACGGGGCCGGCGGCTCGACCCGCGACCGCACCCTGAACACCGTGCTGCAGCTGGAAAGCGAAGTGAAGATCCCCGCCGCACCGCACCTGTCCTGCGTCGGCGACAGCAAGGCCGAACTGCGCGCCCTGCTCGCCCAGTACAAGGCTGCCGGGATCAAGCGCATCGTCGCCCTGCGCGGCGACCTGCCGTCGGGCATGGGCATGGCCAGCGGTGAGCTGCGCTACGCCAACGAACTGGTGGAGTTCATCCGCCAGGAAACCGCCGACCAGTTCCACATCGAAATCGCCGCCTACCCGGAGATGCATCCGCAGGCACGCAATTTCGAGGACGATCTGGCCAACTTCGTGCGCAAGGCCAACGCCGGCGCCGACAGCGCCATCACCCAGTACTTCTTCAACGCCGAAAGCTATTTCTACTTCGTCGAACGTGTGCAGAAGCTGGGCGTGAAGATCCCGGTGGTGCCCGGCATCATGCCGATCACCAACTACAGCAAGCTGGCGCGCTTCTCCGACGCCTGCGGCGCCGAGATCCCGCGCTGGATCCGCAAGCAGCTGGAAGCCTACGGCGACGACGTCAAGAGCATCCAGGCCTTCGGCGAAGAGGTCATCACCCAGATGTGCGAACAACTGCTGCAAGGCGGCGCACCGGGCCTGCACTTCTATACCCTGAACCAGGCTGAACCGAGCCTGGCGATCTGGAACAACCTGAAGCTGCCACGCTGATCCCCGAGCGGCGATGATGCCTGTATCCTTCAGCTTCATCGCCGTCTCCGGCCTTCCGGCCCGCCCGTAATGTCCTATCTCGCCCGACTGTCGATCATTGTGCTGTTGAGCTGCATGAGCCTGCTGGCCCGTGCCGAACAGTTGCGCATCGTCACCGACCCCTGGGCGCCGTATGTCTACGAGGAAAACGGCGAACCCAAGGGGATCGACTACGAAGTCACCGCCGAGGTGTTCCGCCGGCTCGGTATCGAGGTGCGCTGGGAGTTCATGCCGTGGCGGCGCTGCCTGCTGATGCTCGAGCAGGGCCTGGCGGACGGGGTGATCGATATCTTCCAGACCAGCGAGCGCGACAGCCAGCTGTTCTACCCCAGCGAGCCGCTGTCGCACGTCGAGTTCGTGCTCTACCAGACCAACGCGCGCCCCCATGCGGTCGACGACCTGGAAGACCTGCGCGGCCTCAATGTCGGCACCTCGCCGGGCTACAACTACGGCGAGGCGTTTCTCGAATCACCGCTGTTTCGCCGCGAAGCCGCGCCGACCCAGGAAGCCAACTTCGGCAAGCTGCTGCTCGGACGCATCGACCTGCTGATCACCGACCGCCGCGTCGGCCAGTTCATGGTCAACCAGCTCGGCCTGCAGGGCCAGGTCAGCGAACTGCCACTGGTGATCAGCCGCCAGGCCCAGTACCTCGCCGTGCGCCGCAATGCCGGCATGGACCTGCTGGCCCAGCGCTTCGCCGCCGAACTGCGCCGCTTCAAGCACGAGCCGGCCTACGCCGAGTTGCAGGCGCGTTATCACGTTGTAATGCCGACCGCTACAGAAACCGTTGAGCAGCAGGAACGCAGCACTCCCTGATTGCTCTGTTATACTCGGGCCTTTCCGCCAGGCTTACGCCCGGACGCTGGCCTTGCAAAAGGCATCCCGACCGCAGGATTGCGCGCCTCCAAGGCCCGTCCGCCGCTCCCGGATGCGCGGTAAAGACCAGCAGGACCGGACGCGACAGCATCGACCCGATGCCCCTCGCGCCAGGCACGATCATCCCCATAGGGCACAGCCCCCACTAGAACAGGATTTCTCATGTCCTTTGCATCCCTCGGTCTCTCCGAGGCTCTAGTCCGCGCTATCGAGGCTGCGGGCTATACCCAGCCTACTCCGGTGCAACAGCGGGCCATTCCCGCCGTGTTGCAAGGTCGTGACCTGATGGTCGCCGCACAGACAGGTACTGGTAAAACCGGCGGTTTCGCCCTGCCGATCCTCGAACGCCTGTTTCCCGGTGGTCACCCCGACAAGTCCCAGCGCCATGGTCCGCGTCAGCCGCGCGTGCTGGTCCTGACCCCGACCCGCGAGCTGGCGGCCCAGGTGCACGACAGCTTCAAGATCTACGCCCGTGACCTGAAGTTCGTCAGCGCCTGCATCTTCGGCGGCGTCGGCATGAACCCGCAGGTCCAGGCCATGGCTCGTGGCGTCGACGTCCTGGTGGCCTGCCCCGGTCGCCTGCTCGACCTGGCCGGCCAGGGCAGCGTCGACCTCAGTCACGTCGAGATCCTGGTCCTGGACGAAGCCGACCGCATGCTCGACATGGGCTTCATCCACGATGTGAAGAAGGTCCTCGCCCGCCTCCCGGCGAAACGCCAGAACCTGCTGTTCTCGGCGACCTTCTCCAAGGACATCACCGACCTCGCCGACAAGCTCCTGCACAACCCGGAACGCATCGAAGTCACGCCGCCGAACACCACGGTCGAGCGCATCGAGCAGCGCGTGTTCCGCCTGCCGGCCAGCCACAAGCGGGCCCTGCTGGCGCACCTGATCACCGCCGGCGCGTGGGAACAGGTCCTGGTCTTCACCCGCACCAAGCATGGCGCCAACCGTCTCGCCGAGTACCTGGAAAAGCACGGCCTCACCGCCGCCGCGATCCACGGCAACAAGAGCCAGAACGCCCGCACCAAGGCCCTCGCCGACTTCAAGTCGGGTGCCGTGCGGATCATGGTCGCCACCGATATCGCCGCCCGCGGCCTGGATATCGACCAACTGCCTCACGTGGTCAACTTCGAGCTGCCCAACGTCGAAGAGGACTACGTCCACCGTATCGGCCGTACCGGTCGTGCGGGCCGCTCCGGCGAGGCCATCTCGCTGGTCGCACCGGATGAGGAAAAACTGCTCAAGAGCATCGAGCGCGTCACTCGCCAGAAGATTCCGGATGGCGACCTGATGGGCTTCGACTTCGCCGCCGTCGAGGCGGAAAAACCGGAAGTCCGCGAGCCGCGTCCGCAGAACAACCCGCGCCGTGGCCAGCGTGCCGATGGCAGCAATGCCGGTGGCCGCAAGGACAAGGGCAAGGACAAGGGCAAAGAGAAAGACGCCAGCAAGGACAAGCCGGCCGGCGAGAAAGCCGCGGAGAAATCCACCGCGGGTCGTCAGGAGCAGCGCAAGCCGCGGGACAAGAAGCCGCGTCAGCAGCAGAACGGCCAGCAGGCCGCCCCGTCGGCGCCGGTCGATCGTGATCCGGAAGAGTTCCTGGATGACGACGTCGACAACTTCGGCAACCGCGCCGACTACGTCAGCCCGTACCAGAACAAGGGCGGCCAGGGTCGCAATCGGCGTCCGGGTGCCCAGGCCGGTGCCGGCAACGCGGGCGGCCAGTCCCGTGGCAATCAGCCGCGTAACAACAACGGCGGCTCCGCCCAGCCACGTAGCGGTGGCGCGGCCAACGGCGAGAAACGTGGCGGTGCGCGCAATGGCGGCGGTAGCAACGGTGGTGGCGCTCGTGATGGCCAGCAACGTCGCGACGGCAGCAACAACCGCAACCGCCGTCCGGCCCGTGACGATCGTCAGGAGCCGGCGGTACGCAGCCCGCGTGAAGGCCAGCCACAGAACCAGCCGAAGATCATGCACAAGGAATCGAAGATCGATCGCTTCCCGTCCATGGAACAGCTGGAGCAACTGCCAAGCCGCCCACGTGGCGAGAAGCCGGCCTTGCTGACGCGCAATCGCTGAGTCTTCGCTGAAACAAAAACGCCGCCCCGAAGGGCGGCGTTTTTGTTGGCACGGCGGAAATTACTTCTGCTTCACGCCTTCCAGGGAGATGTCCAGATCGAAGGTCTGGGACGCTGGGCCCGGGCCTTTGATACCGAAATCGTTCAGGTTGACGGTGGTGGTGGCGTTGAAACCGGCACGCTCGCCGCCCCATGGATCCTTGCCTTCGCCAACGAAGGTCGCCTTGAAGGTGACTGGCTTGGTCACGCCGTGGAAGGTCAGGTCGCCGGTCACGTCGGCGGTTTTCTCGCCAGTGGACTTGACGCTGGTGGAGACGAACTTGGCGTCCGGGTATTTCTTCACGTCGAGGAAGTCGGCGCTGGCGATGTGCTTGTCACGCTCGGCGTGGTTCGACCACAGGCTGGCGGTTTTCACATCGACGCTGATCTTGCTGGCTTCAGGCTTGGCCGCATCCCAGGAGAAGGTGCCGTCGAAGTCCTTGAAGGTCCCGTGGATGAAGCTGTAGCCCAGGTGGCTGATCTTCCAGTCGACGAATGCGTGCTGGCCTTCCTTGTCGATCTTGTAGTCGGCGGCCATTGCCTGGCCAGCCGAGAGCAGAGCAGTACCCAGTGCCAGAGCGGCAAAAGTCTTTTTCAACATACTTTCGATTCCTTTGAGTGGAGGTTGAACATCAAGCCTTGCGGCCCAGCATGCGTGTCAGGGTCGCATCACGGTCGATAAAGTGGTGCTTCAGAGCGGCCAGCCCGTGCAGGACGGCGAACACCACCAGTCCCCAGGCCAGATAGAGGTGAACCAGACCTGCGATATCGGCCTGATCGGGCAGGCCGGAAATCAGTGCAGGGACTTCGAACAGGCCAAACACCGGAATCCCGGCACCGTCGGCGGTGGAAATCAGGTAGCCGGCGATCAGCACGCTGAACAGGCCGACGTAGAGCAGCAGATGCCCAAGCTTGGCGGCAACGCGGGTCAGCGGACCGTGGTTGGCCGGTGCCGGTGGCGGCGGGCTGAGGAAACGCCAGAGCACTCGCAGCAGCATCAGCGCCAGCACGGTCAGGCCGATGCCCTTGTGCAGTTCCGGCGCGGTGTGCCGCCAGGAGCTGTAGTAATCCAGGCCGACCATCCAGAGGCCCAGACCGAACAGCCCGAACACCGCCAGGGCTATACCCCAGTGCATGACGATGCTGACCAGACCGTAACGAGAAGATGAATTGCGAAGCTGCATTTACCCGTTTCCCCGTAAGAATTGCTACCAAGACTAACCGGTTATCTATCGATATAAAGCGGAAAATTTCGCTTTGAACTATCAGAAAAATAGATGTTAAGTCTGTAGGAAGGGCGTTAAGGAAACATTAACACCGGGGGAAAGGCTGCAGAGGGGGGCTTTGCGTCGCCGGGAGGCAAGGCACGGAACCGGCTGGCCCCGCGAAACGCTCCATAGGAACACGGCTTGCCCGCGAAACACCCCGTAGGAACGCGGCTTGCCCGCGAAACACCCCGTAGGAACGCGGCTTGCCCGCGAAAGGACCGCAAAGCGGTCCCAAATCGGGATTGCGTGGGATAGGGACCGCTGCGCGCTCCTTTCGCGGGCAAGCCGCGCTCCTACGAGGGCATGACGCCAGGCTGTCAGTCGGCCTTGGCCTGGCTGTCTGCCGCCGGCTTCTTGACCGGCTGAGCCTTGGCCTCGGTCTTCTTCGCCGGCGCATGGGTGGTCGCGGTTTTCTTGACTGGCGCCGGCTTGCTTTCCGCCTTTTTCACAGGCGCCGGCTTGGCGGCAGGCGCGACCTTGGCCGGTTCTTCCTTGGCCACGACAGCCGGTGCCGCTGCCGGAGCAGGTGCCGGCGCTACCGTCGTTTCCGCCGCCTTGGTCGTCTCCGCCGCCGCCGGCTTGTCATCGCCACCGAACAGGCGCGAGAAGAAGCCCGGCTTGTCGTCCTTGCCCTTGCTCGCCACTGCCGCCGCCGCGGCACCGGCCGCCGCAGCCGCTACCGCCGGCCTGGCATCGAAGGACTTGCCCGCGGCCAGGTCCTCGACCTGCCCCGCCGCACGCTTGCCACTGCGCAACGCACCTTCCAGGGTGCCCGGGTACAGCGCGTCGGTATGCTCGCCGGCGAAGGCGATGCGCTGCAGCGGACGCTCCCACAGACGCCAGTATTTGCTGATCTGCCCCGGACCATAGGCCAGGTAGGAACCGCCAGTGCCGACGTCGGTGCTGTAGCGGCGGATCTCATAGCCGGTGAACGCACCACGGGCCTGTGGATAGAACGCATGCAGACGGATCAGCACCTGGTCGACTATCTGCTTGTCGCCGAATGCCTGCATCACCCGTGCGTTGTCGCCGGACAGGTTGATCACCACATTGGCGCCACCCTTGAGCGCCGGTTCGATCCACAGCATGCCGAGGCCGGTGTTGCTGTAGATCTCGCCGGACATGCGCGCGCGGCTTTCCCACACCGGGCTCTTGAACTTCAGCATCAACTGGTCGCGCCAGCCGTAGTTGGTGCCCTTGAGCGCCGCCAGGTGCTGGCTGCCCAGGGCCGGGGTCAACTGGATCTTCGACAGCGCGCGCAACGGCACCGCCAGTACCAGGTAATCGGCCTGGTAGCCGACGCTGCCGACCTTGACCGTCACGCCGTCCTTGTCCTGGGTGATGGCGGTGACCGGCGAGCTGGTCTTGATGGTCTTCAGTTGCTTGACGAAGGCCTGGGCCAGCACCGGACTGCCGCCGGGCAGGCGCGCGGCGCGCAGGTCACGGTCGTTGACGCCGCGGTAGACCCGGGTCTGCTGGGCGAAATACAGCAGCGACAGGCGCGACGGCTCGTCGTAGCGGGTACGGATCTGCTGGTTGACCAGTTGTCGCGCGGTGGTCGGCAGTTGCAGCTTGTCCAGCCAGGCCGACACGTTCATCTGGTCGAGGGCGAACAGGGTGCTGTTGGCCGCCGGGTTTTCCGGATCGCTGATGGAGGCGGCGAGGTCGTCGAGGGTCTTCTCGTAGCGCTTCAGCGCCTCGGCGGTGGCCGGCTGTTTGGTGGTCAGGTCGGCAGCGCTGAAGTACTCGCCATCGATCAGGTAGCCCGGCGTACGCACGAACTCCGGCGCCGGCAGCGTGGTGATCTTGAAGGTATCCAGGTACTGGTTGAGCACCGGCTGCGCCTTGCTGTTGCCGATCCATTCGCTGGTGGCCAGCCCGGAGCGGCCGCCGATGCCGGACTTGGCTTCCAGCAGGGTCACCTGCCAACCCTTGTTCTGCAGTTCGTAGGCCGCGGTCAGGCCCGACAGGCCACCACCGACGACGATGGCCGTCGGAGTCTTGTTCGCTGCCATCGCTCCTGCGCTGAACAACCCGATAAATACCAGCGCGCAGCCGCGCAGCCAACCAGCAGACATGTGTCGAACTCCGGATTTCAAGGCAGGAAAAACGGGGAAGGAAATCCCCGGGAAGATGCTCTGAAGGATACGTCACGGCTGCCGGGCTCGCCAGCGCGTGGGCATGAAACACAGCGGGCACCTGATATTTCTGTCAGTAGACGGGCTTTGACATCAACGCGAAGATTATTCCCCCATCGGCACCCAATTGGTTGAACAATCTGGAGAGGGATCATGCACAAGATCGGATCGGTTTTTGTCGAGAACTTCGAAAAGTTGAGCTCCGCACCGCTGAAAACCGATGAAACGTTCAATAATCCGTCATGCGGCCTGATCATTACCTTGATCGCCCGCCCCAACACCGCCGGGACGTTGCCAAGTGGACTATCACGCGAGGAAAATGATTCCTTTCTGAATATCGGCGACCACTCGGAAGTACGTATTCAATTCAAGGACGACAGCGGCAAACCGGTCCTGGTCACCGAGGTGGGATTCCACTGGGCGACCCACCCCGACTACACCGATGAAGATGCCAAGCAGGATGCCATCGATGCCAGCGCAAAGCGCATCACCTTCGCCGAACCGGTGCGCATGGAACTGCGCCGGGAAGGCAAGGCATATGCCTGGAACAACTACACGCCGCCAAGCAAGGCCTGGACGCAGGTCGAGATGAAGAACATCGAACTGGATGAAATCCTCTTCACCACCTCACGGCGCGGCAAGGTTCACTTCGATCATTTCACCTGGAAAATCGCGTAAGCCACTCGTTTGCCCGTCTCGCGCGACACATTCGCCGCGCGAAGGTACTGGTTGAGCACCGGCTGCGCCTTGCTGTTGCCGGGGTCTTGTTCGCAGCCAGCGCTCCTGCGCTGAACAACCCGATAAATGCCAGCGCGCAGCCAACCAGCAGACATGTGTCGAACTCCGGATTTCAAGGCAGGAAAAACGGGGAAGGAAATCCCCGGGAAGATGCTCTGAAGGATACGTCACGGCTACCGGGCTCGACAGCGCATGGGCATGAAACACAGCGGGCACCTGATATTTCTGTCAGTAGACGACGTGCGCAGCGAGCGCGACGATATCCGCGCATGACGAGTCAGCGCTTCAAGTTTCCATCAGAGTGCAACTTTCCACAGGAGACCGATCATGTTCGTGATGGAAAAAGACAAGGTTCACATCGAAGACTTCGATTTCGCCGTGAATAAACATTTATTCAAACCCGGCGAACGATACGACGATCCCAAGTGCGGCGTACTGCTGACATTCATCGAACGCCCCAACACGGCCGGCACGCTGCAAAGTTGCATCGATGAAGTTGTCCTGGCCGACGGCAAAGCCAACACCCAGGGGCTGTCGCTGATCCTCGGCGATCAGTCGGAAGTGCGCATGCAGTTCAAGGATGCGAATGGCAAACCGATGCTGGTCAAGGACGTCAAGTTCGGCTGGGCCAGCCATCCCGATTACACCGCGGAAGACGCGAAACAGGACGCGATCGATTTCGAGAACAAACGCATCGTCTTCGCCGAACCGATCCGCATGGAGTTACGCCGGGAAGGCAAGGCCTATGCCTGGAGCAACTACTCGCCACCGGTCAGTTCCTTGAGCAACGTGAGCCTGGCAGGGATCGAACTGGACGAAATTCTCTTCACCACCTCCAGACGCGGGAAAGTGTGGTTCGACAACTTCAACTGGAAACCGGCCGTCTGATCGACGGCCGGCCTGTCGACCAGAGCGGCCAGGCGAACTGAAACATTGTCCTGCCCTCCGGCTTTGCTTAGGCTTGTCCGGGTTTCCCCAACCCGCGTTGCCAGGAGTACAAGCCCATGGGCCTCAACCAACAGTGGATGGACCGCGATCTCAAGGTCCTGTGGCATCCCTGCACCCAGATGAAAGACCACGAGCAACTGCCGCTGATTCCGATCAAACGCGGTGAAGGCGTCTGGCTGGAGGACTTCGAAGGCAAGCGCTACCTCGATGCGGTCAGCTCCTGGTGGGTCAATGCGTTCGGTCACGCCAATCCGCGCATCAACCAGCGCATCAAGGACCAGGTCGACCAGCTGGAGCACGTGATCCTCGCCGGCTTCAGCCACCAGCCGGTGATCGAGCTGTCCGAGCGCCTGGTCAGCATCACCCCCGAGGGACTGAACCGCTGCTTCTACGCCGACAACGGTTCGTCGTGCATCGAAGTGGCGCTGAAGATGAGCTTCCACTACTGGCTCAACAAGGGCCGCACGCAGAAGAAGCGCTTCGTCACCCTGAGCAACAGCTACCACGGCGAGACCATCGCGGCGATGTCGGTGGGCGACGTGCCGCTGTTCACCGAAACCTACAAGGCGCTGCTGCTGGACACCTTGAAGGTGCCAAGCCCGGACTGCTACCTGCGCCCCGAGGGCGTGAGCTGGGAGGCGCATTCGCGGACGATGTTCGCGGCGATGGAGCAGACCCTCGCCGAACACCACGAAAGTATCGCCGCGGTGATCGTCGAGCCGCTGATCCAGGGTGCCGGCGGCATGCGCATGTACCACCCGGTGTACCTCAAGCTGCTGCGCGAGGCCTGCGACCGCTATGAGGTGCACCTGATCCACGACGAGATCGCCGTGGGCTTCGGTCGCACCGGGACGATGTTCGCCTGCGAACAGGCCGGTATCCGCCCGGACTTCCTCTGCCTGTCCAAGGCCCTGACCGGCGGCTACCTGCCGCTGGCCGCCTGCCTGACCACCGACGAGGTGTATGGCGCCTTCTATGACGACTACCCGACCCTGCGCGCCTTCCTCCACTCGCACAGCTACACCGGCAACCCGCTGGCCTGCGCGGCAGCGCTGGCGACCCTGGACATCTTCGAGCAGGACAACGTGATCGAGGCCAACAAGGCCCTGAGCCAGCGCATGGCCAGTGCCACGGCGCACCTGGTCGACCATCCGCATGTGGCGGAGGTGCGCCAGACCGGCATGGCACTGGCCATCGAGATGGTCCAGGACAAAGCGAGCAAGACCCCCTATCCCTGGCAGGAGCGGCGCGGCCTGAAGGTCTTCGAGCACGCCCTGACCCGCGGTGCGCTGCTGCGGCCGCTGGGCAGCGTGGTGTACTTCCTGCCGCCGTATGTGATCACCCCGGAGCAGATCGACTTCCTGGCCGAAGTGGCCAGCGAGGGGATCGACATTGCCACCCGGGACAAGATCAGCATGGCGGTGCCGGCGGATTTCCATCCGGATTTCCGCGATCCGGGTTGATTGATTTCAGTGGCCTTTCTGGCCTCATCGCGGGCAACGCCCGCTCCCACAAGGACAGCGTGCACCGCAGGTTCCGTGGGAGCGGGCGTTGCCCGCGATGAGGCCCGCAAGGTCAACGCAGATACCTTTGAACAGTAGAGCCCCCAATGCGACTCTCCCGCTTTTTCATCGATGCCCCGCTGAGCCTCGGCGAGCACGACCTGCCTGAAGCCCAGGCCCACTACATTGGCCGCGTACTGCGCATGAACGCCGGCGATACCGTGCAACTGTTCGACGGCAGCGGCGAGGAATTCCTCGGCGAGCTGCTGGAAGTAGGCAAGAAGACCGTGCGCGTGCGCCTCGACCAGGCCCTCCCCGGCCAGGCCGAATCGCCCCTGCGCATCCACCTCGGCCAGGGCCTGTCCCGTGGCGAACGCATGGACTGGGCGATCCAGAAAGCCACCGAGCTGGGCGTCGACGTGATCACCCCGATCGTCAGCGAGCGCTGCGAAGTGCGCCTCAAGGACGAACGCGCCGACAAGCGCCTGGCCCACTGGCGCCAGGTGGCGATCAGCGCCTGCGAGCAATGCGGCCGCTCCAGCGTGCCGCGCATCGAGCCACCGGCCACCCTGGCCGAATGGCTGGCCGCCCGCGACGAAGCACTGAAACTGGTCCTCCACCCGGTGGCCGAGCCGCTGGTCAGCCATGAGCGCCCGGCCAGTCTGGCGTTCCTGATCGGTCCGGAAGGCGGCCTGTCAGACGCCGAGGTCGAACAGGCCAAGGCCAGCGGCTTCCATTCCGCCCGCCTCGGTCCGCGGGTACTGCGCACGGAAACCGCGCCGGTGGTGGCGCTGGCCGTGGCGCAGCAACTGTGGGGTGATTTCTAGGCTGGCAGGAGCTTCTCCAGCGCCACCAGATCCGGCACCCGGGCGACCTGCTCGCCCACCTGCACCGCCGCCAGTTCCAGTTCGCCGAGCGGTACATCGACGTAGTTGAGCTGGCTGTCCAGCTTGCAGGAGCGGGGAATACCCTGCACCAGCAGGGCGAAGAAGCTGCGCGTGGTACCGCCGAGGGCGTTGAGCACGACGATCCGCGCCCGCGCGCCGACCTGGGTCTGGCCACCGCAGGCCGCCTCGAAACTCAACAGCGGCAGGCGCTGGCCGCGCCAGTCGATCCAGCCCAGCAACCAGGCCGGATGCTCCGGCGCCGGCGCACAGTGCTGGTAGCCGATCAGCTCGGCTACCGCCACATTGGGCAGCACCAGGCTGCGGTCGCTCAGCGGCAGCAACAACCCGGTCAGGCTGCTGCGCCGGCCACTGCGGGGTGCTTGTTCAAGCATTGAATTGGCTCCAGCGGGCGATGCTCTGCAACAGCACCGATTCCTGATACGGCTTGCCCAGATAGTCGTTGACGCCGATCGCCATGGCCCGGTCGCGGTGCTTCTGCCCGGTGCGCGAAGTGATCATGATGATCGGCAGGTCGTGCAAGCACGGGTCCTGACGCACCTGGGTCGCCACCTCGAAGCCGTCCATGCGCGGCATCTCGATATCCAGCAGCAGCACGTCGGGGCGGTGTTCGGCCAGGACGGCCATGGCATCGACACCGTCCTTGGCGGTCAGCACGTTCATGCCATGGCGCTCCAGCAGGCGCCCGGTAACCTTGCGCACGGTGACCGAGTCGTCCACCACCAGCACCAGCAGCGGCCGCGCCGGACCGCTGCCAACCGGCAACAACGGCTGGTGCTCGGCGCGTCCGGCCTGCTGCGCCAGGCGCAGGTGCAGGCCGCGCAACTGCGCCAGGACATCGAGAATCAGCACCACCCGGCCATCACCGAGCAGGGTCGCACCCGCCAGGCCCTGCACCGCGGCGAACTGCGGGCCGAGGCTCTTGACCACGATTTCGCGGCTGGCCGACAGGCTGTCCACCTGCACGGCGAACTGCTGGTCATGGGCATGCACCAGCAGCACCGGCAGCGGCAGGGTCTGCCCGAGCAAGCGCGGCTGGCGCTCGCCCTGCAGCAGTTCGCCGAGGTAGCGCAATTCATAGCCGCGCCCGGCGTATTCGTAGCGCGGCGGATCGAGGCGGTAGCAGGCCTCCAGCTCCGCCGGCGGTACCCGCACCACGCCGTCGATGGCGTTCAGCGGCACGGCGTACTGTTCTTCGCCGCAATGCACCATCAGCGCGCGGTTGACCGACACGGTGAACGGCAGGCGGATCAGGAAGCGCGCGCCCTTGCCCGCCACCGAACTGATGACCATCGAACCGCCCAGTTGCTTGACCTCTTCATGGACCACGTCCATGCCCAGGCCGCGTCCGGAAATCTGGGTGATCTTCTCGGCGGTGGAGAAGCCTGGCTGGAGGATGAACTGCATCACCTCGTGGTCGCTGAGCTCGCTGCGCGGGTCCAGCAGGCCGCGCTTGATCGCCTTGTTGCGCACGGCCTCCAGCGGCACCCCGGCGCCGTCGTCGAACATCTCGATGACGATGTCGGCGCCTTCGTGGAGCAGGTTCAGGGCAATCATGCCCTGCTCCGGCTTGCCCGCCGCCAGGCGTGCCTCGCGGCTTTCCAGGCCATGGTCGACGGCATTGCGCAGCATGTGCTCCAGCGGGGCCACCATGCGTTCGAGAACGCTGCGGTCCATCTCGCCTTCGGCGTTGCCCACCACCAGCTCGACCTGCTTGCCCAGCTCGCTGGCGGTCTGCCGCACCACGCGCTGCAGACGCGGCACCAGGCGCTCGAACGGCACCATGCGGGTGCGCATCAGGCCTTCCTGCAACTCGCTGTTGACCCGCGCCTGCTGCGACAACAGGCTTTGCGCCATCTGGTTGCGCGTGGTCAGGGTTTCCTTCAGGTCGAGCAGGTCGGACGCCGACTCGGAGAGCGCCCGCGACAGTTGCTGGAGCTGCGAGTGGCGGTCCATCTCCAGCGGGTCGAAATCTTCGTAGGCATCGCCGTCGATCTGCAGCCGGCTGAGCAGGCTGCCCTGGGTCTCGGTGTCGAGACGGCGCAACTGATCGCGCATGCGCTCCAGGGTGGTTTCCATCTCGTTGAGGGCGACCTGCGCGTCGTTGATCTGCTGCTCCAGGCGCCCGCGCAGGATCGAGGTTTCCGCGGCCTGGTTGCCCAGGTCGTCGAGCAGCTCGGCATTCACCTTGACCATGTCCAGAGCCGCCCGCTCCGGGGCCGGCGCCGGTGCCTCGGCGGGCGCGGCCTCGTTGCCCGGGGCGCTGGCAGCGCTGTCGCTGAGGGCGGCGCTGCTGAAGTTGCGGATGTAGTCGATCAGCGCGGTGGCCGCATGCAGCGGTTGCTGCAGGCGCACCGCGTCGAGCATGTGGGCGAGGCGGTCATGGCAGTTCTGCAGCAGGCTGAACAGCGCCGCGCTGGGCTGCAGTTGCCCGGCGGCGAGGTGTTCGTAGAGGAATTCCAGCTCGTGGGCGAGGTCGCCGATCGGGGCGATTTCCACCATGCGCGCGCCGCCCTTGAGGGTGTGCAGGTCACGCAGCAGGTTTTCCACCTCGACCGTGTTGCGCGGCTCGGCCTGCCAGCGGGTCAGCGCGGCGGCGGCACTCTCGACGATGTCCACGCCCTCTTCGAGGAACACCTCCAGCAGTTCCTTGTCGCCTTCCTGGGCTGGCTGTTCGGCCTTGCCGGCAGTGCCGGCCGGCTGCGCGTGATGGCGAAACTCGCGCAGCGCGGCGAGGGTTTCCACCACCGACTCCAGGGGTTGCGCCTGGCTCAGTTGCGCCAGCAGCCTGGCCAGCAGCGCGTGACTGGCGCGCAGCAGGCTGAGCAGTTCCAGGGTCGGGCTGTAGCGGCGGTCCACCAGGCCTTCGTAGAGCAGCTCCAGTTCATGGGCGAGCACATCCAGCGCCCCGATGCCGGCCATTCGCGCACCGCCCTTGAGGGTATGCAGGTCGCGCTGCAGCGAAGACAGCGCGGAGGCGTTGTCCGCATCGTCGAGCCAGCGCTTGAGGGCCTGGTCGGCGCTGTCCAGCACATCGATGGCTTCTTCGAGGAAGAGCGCCACCAGTTCATGATCGCTGTCCTGCTCAGCCAGGTCGCGGGTAACGTCGGTCAGTTCGCTGATGCGCGAGGTACCGTCGGCCTGCCTGCGCACCAGTCCCATGGCGCCCGGGTCGAGGCCCTGCTCGAGCAGTTCGCGCAGCCCGTGCAGGCGTTCCGGGCACGGCTCGACCTCCTGGCCGGCGGCAATCTGGTCGAGCATGTTGATCAACGCTTCGTGCGCCGCCTGCGCCTCCTCGAAGAAGCGCGCATCGGCGCCCAGGCTGCTCTCCTCCACCGCGCCGTAGAGGTCCAGCAGCGCTTCGCACAGTTCGTCCACCTGCCACAGGTTGGCCAGGTGCGCGCTCTGCCCGAGGGTGGTCAGTTCGTCCAGCAGGGCATTGAGCTCCTGGCGCTCGCCAGGGTGCTCCTGCCAGCGCAGCAGCAGCGACTCGGCATCGAGCAGGATGTCCATGCCCTGTTCGAGGAAGCTGGCGATCAGCTGCGGATCGCGCTTGATCCGCAGGCTCTGGTCCGGGGATTCGAGCAGCGCCTTGAGCCGCGCGCCGACGACCTGGTCGACCTGCTCGATGAGGATGTCTGCGCCCTTGATCGGCGCCAGCGGCGTGCTTTCAAGCTGCTCCAGGCCGCGGCGCAGCAAGGGCTCGGCGGTCTGCAGCAGATAGATTTCGTCGAGGTCGAAACCGACCTGGTGCGCCTTGAACTCGCGGGCCAGCAGATCGAGGGCGCCGGCCAGCTCGGCGATCGGCGTGACCCCGGCCATGGCCGCGCTGCCCTTGAGGGTGTGCAGGGCCCGCTGCAGGTCGTCGCTGACCGGCGCCGGCAGGTACAACTCGGCGCTTTCGAGAAACACATCGAGACTGGCCAGGTGGGTCTGTGCCTCGTTGCGGAAGATCTCCAGCAGTTGCGGGTCGATGGCTTCGGCGTGGTCCTCGGCGCCCATGCCATCGTTCATCGCCAGGGCGTGCAGATGACTGGCCAGGTGCTCGACATGGGCATGGGCATGCACTTCGCCGGTGGCGAACTCGGCGACCAGCGGTGGCATCAGGGTCATGGCCTGGCCGATGGCCTTGAGCACCACTTCGCTGCCGCCGACGCGGCCTTCAAGCATGCGGTTGAGCAGGTGCTCGCCGGCCCAGGCCAGTTCGGCCAGGACCAGCGCGCGGACCATGCGGCCACTGCCCTTGAGCGTGTGGAAGCCCCGCCGCAGCTCGATCAGCGCCTCGCGCGGATAGCCTTCGCCGCGCCAGCGCTGCCAGTCCTGGTCGAGCTGTTGCAGGACTTCCTCGGCCTCTTCGAGAAACACTTCGCGCAGCTCGTCGTCCACCGGTTCCGGCGCGGCGATGGTCAGCGGCGCCAGTTGCACCGGCCGCGCCAGCACCGGGAAGCCCAGGTCGCTCAGGGCCCGCCGGGCACGGGCGAGCAAGGCTTCGACATCGGCCTGCAGATCGATGCTCAGGGCCTGCAGGTAGCACTCCAGGCTGCTGATGACATCCGCCAGGTGCTCCAGCTCGACACTGCCGGGCAGGCTTTCGGCCTGCAGCACATGGGCCTGCAGGTAATCGGTGCAGCGCTGCACCACCGCCGCCGGCTGCGGCAGCATCAGCATGGCCAGGGCGCCGCGAATCTGTCCGAGCAGGTCCGGCAAGGGTTGCAGGCGCTGGCGCTCCCAGCCGGCTTCGAGGCAATCGGCGATCAGGTCGCGGGCCTGCAGCAGCACGCCGTGCGCCTCATCCAGCACCAGTTGGCGAATCTCGCCGATATCGGTACCGGTCGGCGGGTTGTGCTGCGGCGACTCCATGGCACCGACCATCCCGCTCAGGCTCGCCTCGGCATACTGCAAGGCGCCAGACACATCGAGCAGCGCCGGCAGCTCGCTGGCGCGCTGGCCGCTGACCATGCCCTGCAGGGCCGCCACCTGGTCGAGGATGACCCGCCGCGGCTGGTTGAAACCGAGCACGGCGAGGGTGTCGCAGAGCTGCCGCAGCGGCGCCAGCAGCGGCTCCAGTTCTTCCGTCTGGCGCGACTCGCCACGGACGAAGCGGTCGATGCGCTCCTTGATACGCAACAGGTCCTCGCTGATCGCCGCCACCACCGAGCGCATCGCGTCACGGCCGGGCATGTCCGGCAGATGCCCCTGCAAGGCATCCAGCGACAGGCCGAACGCCTCCCCCGTGGCAACGCCCAGCGCGCTTTCACCCAGCGCCTCGGCACCGCGCGCGGCGCGCAACTGGTTGAGCAGCGGCAAGGCCAGCACCGGCAGGTCGCGCCGCGCGCCGCGCAGGCGCTCCAGGTACAGCGGCAACTGGCTCAGCGCGCGGAACAGCGCACCCTGGCTTTCGCCGTTGGCCGCGCCCTGGCCGTCAGCCAGGGCCCGGGCCAGGGCTTCCATTTCCTCGGCGAGCAGCGCGGCACCGTTGAGCTCCAGCATCAGCAGGCAGCCCCGTACCTGATGCACGGGCTCGATGAAACCCGCCAGGCCGTTGCCGGCGCCATCGACGAACTGCTCCAGGGCCTGGCGCGCCTGAGCGAGATTGTCCTCGATCGCCTCCCTGACCCAGGCCAGGGCGACGAAATCCTGTCGCTCGGCCGCCATCAGCGTGACTCCGCGGTGCTGGGCAGGGTGAAGCCCGAGACCGAGCGGCGCATCTCGCTGGCCATGCGCGCCAGGTTGCCGATGCTCTCGGCGGTGGCGGTGGAGCCGGACGAGGTTTGCGAGGTGATCTGCTGGATGATCGCCATGGTGTGGGAAATCTGCCCGGCCGCCGAGGTCTGCAGCTGCGCTGCGTCGGAGATGCTCAGGATCAGCTCGGCGAGGGTCTGCGAAACCCCTTCGATCTCCTCCAGGGCCACCCCGGCGTCCTGCGCCAGGCGCGCCCCGCGCACCACTTCGGCGGTGGTCTGCTCCATGGAGATCACCGCTTCGTTGGTGTCCACCTGAATCGCCCGCACCAGCGCCTCGATCTGCCGCGTCGCCGAGGACGAGCGTTCGGCCAGGCGCTGCACTTCGTCGGCGACCACGGCGAACCCGCGCCCGGCCTCGCCGGCCATCGACGCCTGGATCGCCGCGTTGAGGGCGAGGATGTTGGTCTGGTCGGCAATATCGTCGATCAGGTTGACAATGTCGCCGATCTCCTGGGAAGACTCACCCAGCCGTTTGATCCGCTTGGCGGTGTCCTGGATCTGCTCGCGGATGTTGTCCATGCCGTGGATGGTGTTGTGCACCACCTCGTTGCCCTTGTTGGCGATGGCCACCGAACGCTCGGCCACCTTGGCGGACTCGTAGGCGTGGCTGGAGACCCGATCGATAGACTCGGCCATGTCGCCCACCGCCATCGAGGCATCGGCGATCTGCTGGGCCTGATGCTCGGAGGCCTTGGCCAGCTGGTGCGCGGTGTTCTGCGTATCCTGCACGGCGGCGGCGACTTGCTCGGCGCTGAGGTTGATGGTCGCCACCAGGTCGCGCAGCTGGTCGATGGAGTAGTTGATCGAGTCGGCGATCGCCCCGGTGAAGTCCTCGGTGACCGAGGCGGTGACGGTCAGGTCGCCGTCGGCGAGGTCTTCGATCTCGTCGAGCAGGCGCATGATCGCCTGCTGGTTGCGTTCGTTCTTCTGTGCGGTTTCGCTGAGCTGGCGATGGGTCTCGCGGACCATCACCAGGCCGATGAGGATAATCGAGGCCAACGCCAACAGGCCCAGCACGTAGCCGCCGACGGTGTCGAGGGTGCGGCCGCTGGCCAGGTTCTCGAAGCCGTTGGCCAGGCGCGAGGCTTCGTCGAGCAGGGTCTGCGACAGGCTGAAGATGTTGCCCGCGGCTTCGCGCACGCGGAACAGCTCCGACGAGGTTTCCAGGATCTCGTCCACGGAGCCTGAGACGAACTGGAACAGCTCGGCGATCTCGCCGAGACGGGCACGGGCGTCGGGGTCTTCGACGCGGCTGATCTGCAGGCCCGGATCACCGCCGAGCATGCCGGCCAGCACCTGGCCGAAACGGCTGGCGTCGCGGCCGAAGGCGTCGGCGGCCTGCACCGAGGTGTCGTCGCCGGCCAGCACGGTGTTGACCGAGCCGAGGATGCGCTCGGCCAGCAGCGCCTGGCGCTGGGCCACGGCCACCTGGTTGGCCGGGGCGCCGCTCTGCAGCAGGATCTCCACGACCTTTTCGTACTCGACCTGCAGTTGCGGCACGGTCTCGGCCAGGGTCGCGGCGACCTGGTGCAGGGACAGCACGGTCTGTTCGCTGGCGAGGATCACGTCGGTGTTCTTGCGCAGGGTTTCCCAGTCGCGCTGCACCGCGTCCATCTCGCCGCGTACCGTCACCGGCGCCGAAGGCAGGCCGGTGCTCGGGTCGCCCTTCTTCAGGTAGCCCCAGCGCTGCTCGAAATCGTTGCGCGCCTCGCTCAGCAGGCGAAACGCCACGGTCTTGCCGGAAGCCGCCTCGGTGGCGTTCTTGGCAATGCGCTGGGACAGCACGCGCAACTCGCCCGCATGGCCGATGTACTGCTTGTCGTGGTTGGCCTGGGTGTTCAGGTAGGCGAAGTTGGCGAACAGCAGGATGATCGAGAGGATCAGCACCACGAACAACGCGGCGATCTGCGCGCTGCTGCGCGAACCTTTGACTGAACTGGCGGACTTGAGCTGGCTCACGGGTCTGGCGTTCCTTTACAGCGCGACATCGAGAAAGCCCGGGGCCTGGGCCAGGGCGAACGGACTGAAGATTCCCCAGCAATGCTCACGCTGGAAATGCCCCTGGATAAACGGCGCGGCGCTGCCGAGCAGCGGCGCGGGTGGCGACAGTTCCAGGCCATCGAGGGCGAAATGCTGCAGGCCGAGCACTTCGTCCACCAGCAGACCGGTGAGCAGCTCGTCGTGATCGACCACCAGCACCCGCCGCTGCTTGCGCGCCAGGCACGGCTCCAGACCGAGAAAACCGCTGAGGTCGGTCACCGGCAGCAACTGGCCGCGCAGGTTGCTGACCCCGGCGACCCACGGCTTGCCCCCCGGAATCCGGGTCAGGCGTGGCGCAGTGAGGACTTCGGCGACCTCACCCATGGGCGCGACGAAACAGTACTCGCCGAGGCGAAAGCCGATGCCGCTCCAGGTCTGCAGGCGGGTTTCCTGCAAGGGCAGGTCGGCGGCCAGCAGGCGGCAGCGCCGGTCGATGTCCAGCAACAGCTCGAATGCGGTCAGCGACTCGCCCATGGCGCCGCGGGTCAAGCCTTGAGAACGTCGTTGAGGACCCGGATCAGGGCATCTTCATCCACCGGCTTGACCAGGTAGCTCTTGGCGCCCTGGCGGGTGCCCCAGACCTTGTCGGTCTCCTGGTCCTTGGTGGTGACGATGATCACCGGGATGTCCTTGGTCGCCTGGTCCTTGTTCAGCTGGCGGGTGGCCTGGAAACCGTTCATGCCGGGCATGACGATGTCCATCAGCACGGCATCGGGCTTCTCCTGGGCGGCCAGGGCCACGCCGTCGGCGCCATTGTTCGCCTTGAGCACCTGGTGCCCGTGTTTTTCGAGCATTCCGGTGAGCTTGTACATTTCGGTCGGCGAGTCGTCGACGATGAGAATTCGGGCCATGCTGTTCCCCATGAAAGGAAAGACGCCAGCGCGCGGGGCGCTGGCGTCAGGGTGCGTGTTGTTCTTCTGCGGTGAAACCCGGCACGTGGACACGGATCGCTTCCAGCAGTTCTTCCTTGCTGAACGGTTTGGTCAGGAACTGATCGCAACCGACGATCCGTCCGCGGGCCTTGTCGAACAGGCCGTCGCGGGACGACAACATGATCACCGGAGTGTCCTTGAACGCCGTGTTGTGCTTGATCAGGGCGCAGGTCTGGTAACCGTCCAGCCGCGGCATCAGGACGTCGACGAAGATGATGCCGGGACGGTGGTCGACGATCTTGGCCAGGGCATCGAAACCATCGATGGCCGTGATGACCTCGCACCCCGCTTCGCTCAGAAGCATCTCGGCGGTGCGGCGAATCGTCTTGGAATCGTCGATCACCATCACTTTCAATGCCGCGTCGGGCTGAACCATATTCGCTCTACCATTACTGTCGGATCGCGCCATGCCGGCCACCTGCCACGCATTTTTAGCACACTCACAGGGTGCATTCCATCGAGTCACCCCGGGGTTTTCCGCTTGACCGCCAGCGCCGCGGGCGCCACCCTGAGCCACTTTTCATTCGAACCACCGCGGCCCCGCGCCGCCGAGAGGATTTACCCCCATGAGTGTTCGCCTCGGCATTGTCATGGACCCCATCGCGTCCATCTCCTACAAGAAGGACAGCTCGCTGGCCATGCTGCTGGCCGCCCAGGAGCGTGGCTGGACGCTGTTCTACATGGAACAGAAGGACCTTTACCTGGGGGCCGGCCAGGCCCGCGCGCGGATGCGCCCGCTGAAAGTCTTCGCCAACCCGGAGCGCTGGTTCGAGCTGGAGGCCGAGCAGGACAGCCCGCTGGCCGAGCTGGACGTGATCCTGATGCGCAAGGACCCGCCCTTCGACCTCGAGTTCGTCTACAGCACCTACCTGCTGGAGCAGGCCGAGGCCGAAGGCGTGCTGGTGGTCAACCGCCCGCAGAGCCTGCGCGACTGCAACGAGAAGCTGTTCGCCACGCGCTTCCCGCAGTGCATGGCGCCGACCCTGGTCAGCCGCCGTGCCGACATCCTGCGTGAATTCGCCACCACCCACGGCGACGTGATCCTCAAGCCGCTGGACGGCATGGGCGGCGCCTCGGTGTTCCGTCACCGTCCGGGCGACCCCAACCTCTCGGTGATCCTCGAAACCCTGACCCAGCACGGTCACCAGCAGATCATGGCGCAGGCCTTCCTGCCGGAGATCAAGGACGGCGACAAGCGCATCCTGATGATCGACGGCGAGCCGGTGCCTTACTGCCTGGCACGCATCCCGGCCAGCGGCGAGACCCGCGGCAACCTGGCCGCCGGCGGTCGCGGCGAAGCCCGCCCGCTGACCGAACGCGACCGCTGGATCGCCGCCCAGGTCGGCCCGAGCCTGCGCGAGAAGGGCCTGCTGTTCGTCGGCCTCGACGTGATCGGCGACTACCTCACCGAAATCAACGTCACCAGCCCGACCTGCATCCGCGAGATCGATGCGGCCTACAACACCCACATCGGCGGGCAGTTGATGGACGCCATCGATCGCCAGCTGAAGGCCCGCTGACCGACGACAAGAGGAAACGCCGCGGAGTGGGTTATCATGCCGGTCCTTTGCCACCTGGCTCCCCGCTCCGCCGGTTGTTGACCCTAGATGACGCTTCCCGCCGATCTCCCCGCCGACTTTGCCCCGCCCCGCATTCGCGCGGCGGACCGCCTGGGCTTTACCCTGTTCGTGGCGGCGCTGCTGCACTTGGCGCTGATCCTCGGTGTGAGCTTCAGCTTCGCCAAGCCGGAAGAAATCCGCCGCACCATGGAAATCACCCTGGCCACCTTCAAGAGCGAAGTGGCGCCGAAAAAGGCTGATTTCCTCGCCCAGGAGAACCAGCAGGGCAGCGGCACCCTGGACAAGGCGGAAGTGCCCAAGACCACCGAAGTGGCGCCGTTCCAGGACAGCAAGGTGAACAAGGTCACGCCACCGCCGGTCTCGCGCCAGGAAGACGTGCCTCCGCCGCCGGCCAAGGCCGCGGTCACCACGGTCACGCCAAAGCCGCAGAAAGTGCAGCCCGCACCCAAGGAAGCCAAGCCACAGCAGGCGCCCAAGGCGCAGACGCCGGACTTCGACAGCTCGCAACTGTCCAGCCAGATCGCCAGCCTCGAAGCCGAACTGGCCAACGAACAACAGCTCTACGCCAAGCGCCCGCGTATCCACCGCCTCAGTGCCGCCTCGACCATGCGCGACAAGGGCGCCTGGTACAAGGACGAATGGCGCAAGAAGGTCGAGCGCATCGGCAACCTCAATTACCCCGACGAAGCCCGACGCCAGCAGATCTACGGCAGCCTGCGGCTGATGGTCTCGATCAACCGCGACGGCTCGCTGTACGAGGTGCTGGTACTGGAATCGTCCGGCCAGCCGCTGCTGGACCAGGCGGCGCAGCGCATCGTGCGCCTGGCGGCGCCCTTCGCGCCGTTCACCGGCGACCTGTCGGACATCGACCGGCTGGAAATCATCCGGACCTGGCGCTTCGCCCGCGGCGACCGCCTGTCGAGCAATTAGCGACACCCCGGCTTGTCAGCCCGGTCCCTCGCCGCCACACTACTAGGCATGAAAAACTTCAGCCCGAGTTACCTCAAGCATCAGTTCCTGATCGCCATGCCGCACATGGCGGACCCGAATTTTGCCCAGACCCTGACCTACATCGTCGAGCACAACGCCAACGGTGCCATGGGCCTGGTGATCAACCGTCCGCAGGAGCTGAACCTGGCCGACATCCTCGAGCAGTTGCGCCCCGAGGAAGAACCGTCGCCCTCCAGCCTGAACGTGCCGATCTACATCGGCGGGCCGGTGCAGACCGATCGCGGCTTCGTCCTGCACAGCGATGACAAGTCCTACCAGGCCACCATCCAGCTCGATGGCCTGGCGCTGTCCACCTCGCAGGACGTGCTGTTCGCCATCGCCAACGGCAGCGGCCCGCGCAACAGCCTGATCACCCTCGGCTACGCCGGCTGGGAAGCCGGGCAGCTGGAGGCCGAACTGGCCGACAACGCCTGGCTGAACTGCCCGTTCGACGCGGAAATCCTCTTCGGCATGGCCACCGAGCTGCGCCTCGATGCCGCCGCCGCCCGCTTGGGCATCAACCTGCACCTGCTGACCAGCCAGGCGGGGCACGCCTGATGGCCGAGCTTCGTCTGCTGCTGGGTTTCGACTACGGCAGCAAGCAGATCGGGGTCGCCGTCGGCCAGGTCATCACCGGCCAGGCCCGCGAGTTGTGCACCCTGAAGGCGCAGAACGGCGTGCCGGACTGGAGCCAGATCGAAAAACTGATCAAGGAGTGGCAACCCGACGCCCTGGTGGTCGGCCTGCCGCTGAACATGGACGGCACCCCCAGTGAAATGAGCGAGCGCGCCGAAAAGTTCGCCCGCCGCCTGAACGGCCGCTTCAACCTGCCGGTACACACCCACGACGAACGCCTGACCACCTTCGAGGCCAAGGGCGAGCGCATGGCCCGTGGCGGCCAGCGCGGCAGTTATCGCGACAACCCGGTCGATGCCATCGCCGCCGCCCTGCTCCTGCAAGGCTGGCTGGAGGCCAATACCGCGTCGTAACCCCCGAATCATTGGTTTCCAGTCGGGCCAGCCCACTGCCCCGGCCTCTTGAGGAGCAAGCATGAGCCTACCCAATCCCGCCGAACTGATCCGGCAGATGGCCGTCGACCTTCGCGCCCATCTGAGCCGTCGCAACATCGCCGAGCCGCGTTTCATCGGTATCCGTACCGGTGGCGTCTGGGTGGCCCAGGCGCTGCTCGACGAACTGGGCAACACCGCCGCCCTGGGCACCCTCGACGTGTCCTTCTACCGCGACGACTTCAGCCAGAACGGCCTACACCCGCAGGTGCGCCCCTCGGAGCTGCCGTTCGAGATCGAAGGCCAGCACCTGGTGCTGGTGGACGACGTGCTGATGAGCGGCCGGACCATTCGCGCTGCGCTCAACGAACTGTTCGACTATGGCCGTCCGGCCAGCGTGACCCTGGTCTGCCTGCTCGACCTGGATGCCGGGGAGCTACCGATCCGCCCCAACGTGGTCGGTGCCACCCTGTCGCTGGCCCCCCATGAACGGGTAAAATTGCTCGGCCCCGCGCCGCTCGTCCTCGAGCGCCAGGACCTCGCCTCCGCTTCCGCCCTTTAAGAGTCCCCCGCGATGACGCCAATCGACGCCAAGCGCCCGCTGCAGCTCAACGATCAGGGCCAGCTGCGCCACTTCCTCTCGCTCGACGGCCTGCCCCGCGAGCTGCTCACCGAAATCCTCGATACCGCCGACTCGTTCCTCGAAGTCGGCGCCCGGGCGGTGAAGAAAGTCCCGTTGCTGCGCGGCAAGACCGTGTGCAACGTGTTCTTCGAGAACTCCACTCGCACCCGCACCACCTTCGAACTGGCCGCCCAGCGCCTGTCGGCGGACGTGATCACCCTCAATGTGTCGACCTCCTCGACCAGCAAGGGCGAGACCCTGTTCGACACCCTGCGCAACCTCGAAGCCATGGCCGCCGACATGTTCGTCGTGCGCCACGCCGACTCCGGTGCCGCGCACTTCATCGCCGAGCACGTCTGCCCCGAGGTGGCGATCATCAACGGCGGCGACGGCCGCCACGCCCACCCGACCCAGGGCATGCTCGACATGCTGACCATCCGTCGCCACAAGGGCGGCTTCGAGAACCTCTCGGTGGCCATCGTCGGCGACATCCTGCACTCGCGGGTGGCGCGTTCGAACATGCTCGCGCTGAAGACCCTGGGCTGCCCCGACATCCGCGTGATCGGCCCGAAAACCCTGCTGCCGGTAGGTATCGAGCAGTACGGGGTGAAGGTCTACACCAACCTCGAGGAAGGCCTCAAGGACGTCGACGTGGTGATCATGCTGCGCCTGCAGCGCGAACGCATGGCCGGTGGCCTGCTGCCCAGCGAGGGCGAGTTCTACCGCCTGTTCGGCCTGACCACCGCGCGCCTGGCCGGGGCCAAGCCGGATGCCATCGTCATGCACCCGGGACCGATCAACCGCGGCGTGGAAATCGAGTCGGCGGTGGCCGACGGCGCCCACTCGGTGATCCTCAACCAGGTCACCTACGGCATCGCCGTGCGCATGGCGGTACTGTCCATGGCCATGAGCGGGCAGAACGCCCAACGTCAATTCGAGCAGGAGAACGCCCAGTGACCCTCAGCATCCTCGGCGCCCGGGTCATCGACCCCAACAGCGGCCTGGACCAGGTCACCGACCTGCACACCGACGCCGGCAAGATCGTCGCCATCGGCGCCGCGCCCGCGGGCTTCAAGGCCATCCGCAGCATCGACGCCAGCGGCCTGGTGGTCGCGCCGGGTCTGGTCGACCTCAGCGTGTCCCTGCGCGAGCCGGGCTACAGCCGCAAGGGCACCATCGTCAGCGAAACCCGCGCCGCCGCCGCCGGTGGCGTCACCAGCTTGTGCTGCCCGCCGCGCACCAAACCGGTGCTGGACACCCCCGCAGTCGCCGAACTGATCCTCGACCGCGCCCGCGAAGCCGGGCACGCCAAGGTGTTCCCGGTCGGTGCCCTGAGCAAGGGCCTGGAAGGCGAGCAACTGGCCGAACTGGTGGCCCTGCGCGACACCGGCTGCGTAGCCTTCGGCAACGGCCTGGACAGCTTCCGCAATACCCGCACCCTGTGCCGGGCCCTGGAGTACGCGGCCACCTTCGACCTGACGGTGGTGTTCCACTCCCAGGACCGCGACCTGGCCGCCGGCGGCCTGGCCCACGAAGGCGCCATGGCCAGCTTCCTCGGCCTGGCGGGCATCCCGGAAACCGCCGAGACCGTAGCCCTGGCCCGCGACCTGCTGCTGGTGGAGCAGACCGGCGTGCGCGCGCACTTCAGCCAACTGACCAGTGCTCGCGGCGCGCAACTGATCGCCCAGGCCCAGGCCCGCGGCCTGCCGGTGACCGCCGATGTCGCGCTGTACCAACTGATCCTTACCGACGAAGCGCTGGTGGACTTCTCCAGCCTGTATCACGTGCAACCGCCGCTGCGCACCCGCGCCGACCGCGACGGCCTGCGCGAAGCGGTGAAGTCCGGGGTGATCCAGGCGATTTCCAGCCATCACCAGCCCCATGAGCGGGATGCCAAGCTGGCGCCGTTCGGCGCCACCGAGCCGGGCATCAGCAGCGTCGAAGTGCTGCTGCCGCTGGCATTGACCCTGGTGGAGGACGGCCTGCTCGACCTGCCGACCCTGCTCCAGCGCCTGTCCGCCGGTCCTGCCGCGGCGCTGCGCCTGCCGGTCGGTGAACTGCGTGTCGGCGCGGCGGCCGACCTGGTGCTGTTCGACCCGAACGCCTCGACCGTGGTCGGCGAGCAATGGCGCTCGAAGGGCGAAAACTGCCCGTTCATCGGCCACTGCCTGCCGGGTGCGGTGCGCTACACCGTGGTGGATGGGCATATCAGCCACGAGGGCTGAGGCCATATCGCGCCCTCCCGTAGGAGCGAGGCTTGCCCGCGAAGGACCGCATAGCGGTCCCCAGATAGCGTGAGGTCTGGGACCGCTGCACGCGGTCCTTCGCGGGCAAGCCACGCTCCTACGGATCTGCATGGCCCCAAGACCAAGGTCGCACCGCCCATCCGTCAAGGTTGAAATCCTTCCCCGCACCCCCATATGAGTCTGCACAGGCATTTTCGCCCCGCTGCGTGGAGACTCTCCCTTGACCACCATCGTTTCAGTTCGTCGCCACGGCAAAGTCGTCATGGGCGGCGACGGCCAGGTTTCCCTCGGCAACACCGT
Organism: Pseudomonas sp. zfem002; assembly: GCF_032621685.1. Lineage (NCBI taxonomy): Bacteria > Pseudomonadati > Pseudomonadota > Gammaproteobacteria > Pseudomonadales > Pseudomonadaceae > Pseudomonas > Pseudomonas sp. zfem002. The sequence continues at coordinate 64,233 of NZ_JAVYJH010000010.1, forward strand.
GATGAAAGGCAACGCCAAGAAGGTGCGCCGCCTGTACCACGGCCAGGTCATCGCTGGTTTCGCCGGCGCCACCGCCGACGCCTTCACCCTCTTCGAACGTTTCGAAGGCCAACTGGAAAAACACCAGGGCCACCTGATCCGTGCCGCCGTCGAGCTGGCCAAGGAATGGCGTACCGACCGTTCCCTGAGCCGCCTGGAAGCCATGCTTGCGGTCGCCAACAAGGACGCTTCGCTGATCATCACCGGCAACGGTGACGTGGTCGAACCCGAAGACGGCCTGATCGCCATGGGCTCCGGTGGCGCCTACGCCCAGGCCGCAGCCCGCGCCCTGCTGCAGAAGACCGACCTGTCGGCCCGGGAAATCGCCGAGACCGCCCTGAACATCGCCGGCGACATCTGCGTGTTCACCAACCACAACCTGACCATCGAGGAGCAGGACCTGGCCGAGTGATTCAGCTGATCTGGCGCCCGGATACACCGCCGGGCTTTTCCACGCTGACCTCACCGCCACGGGACCACCACATACCATGTCCATGACCCCCCGCGAGATCGTTCACGAACTCAACCGCCACATCATCGGCCAGGACGACGCCAAGCGCGCCGTGGCCATCGCCCTGCGCAACCGCTGGCGGCGCATGCAACTGCCCGCCGAACTGCGCGTCGAGGTGACGCCGAAGAACATCCTGATGATCGGCCCGACCGGCGTCGGCAAGACCGAAATCGCCCGCCGCCTGGCCAAGCTGGCCAACGCGCCGTTCATCAAGGTCGAAGCGACCAAGTTCACCGAAGTCGGCTACGTCGGTCGCGACGTCGAGTCGATCATCCGTGACCTGGCCGACGCGGCGATCAAGATGCTCCGCGAGCAGGAAATGATTCGCGTGCGCCACCGCGCCGAGGACGCCGCCGAGGACCGTATCCTCGACGCCCTGCTGCCACCGGCCCGTGCCGGCTTCAACGAAGACCCGGCGCCGAGCCAGGACTCCAACACCCGCCAGCTGTTCCGCAAGCGTCTGCGCGAAGGCCAGCTGGACGACAAGGAAATCGAGATCGAAGTGGCCGAGGCCATGGGCGTCGACATTTCCGCGCCACCGGGCATGGAAGAGATGACCAACCAGCTGCAGAACCTGTTCGCCAACATGGGCAAGGGCAAGCGCAAGAGCCGCAAGCTCAAGGTCAAGGAAGCGCTCAAGCTGGTGCGTGACGAGGAAGCCGGTCGCCTGGTCAACGAGGAAGAGCTCAAGGCCAAGGCCCTGGAAGCGGTCGAGCAGCACGGCATCGTGTTCATCGACGAGATCGACAAGGTGGCCAAGCGCGGCAACGTCGGCGGCGCCGATGTCTCCCGCGAAGGCGTGCAGCGCGACCTGCTGCCGCTGATCGAAGGCTGCACGGTCAACACCAAGCTGGGCATGGTCAAGACCGACCATATCCTGTTCATCGCCTCCGGCGCGTTCCACCTGAGCAAGCCGAGCGACCTGGTGCCCGAGCTGCAGGGTCGCCTGCCGATCCGCGTCGAGCTCAAGGCCCTGAGCCCGGAAGACTTCGAACGCATCCTCAGCGAGCCGCACGCTTCGCTCACCGAGCAGTACCGCGAACTGCTGAAGACCGAAGGCCTGAACATCGAGTTCGCCGCGGAAGGCATCAAGCGCCTCGCCGAGATCGCCTGGCAGGTCAACGAGAAGACCGAGAACATCGGTGCCCGTCGCCTGCACACCTTGCTCGAGCGCCTGCTCGAAGAGGTGTCGTTCAGCGCCGGCGACCTGGCCAGTGCCCACAGCGAAGCGCCGATTCGCATCGACGCCGAGTACGTCAACAGCCACCTCGGCGAGCTGGCGCAGAACGAAGACCTGTCACGCTACATCCTGTAAGCGCCACGCTTCAGGCGGTAAGCTGCATGCAGCCTACCGCCTGTATCAGGAAGCCACTCATGTCCCGCCTGCCCACCGCGATCAACCTGCACAAAGCCTCGAAGACCCTGACCCTCACCTACGGGCCGAACGAGGTCTACACCCTCCCCGCCGAATTCCTCCGGGTGCACTCACCCTCCGCCGAAGTCCAGGGCCACGGCAATCCGATCCTGCAATTTGGCAAGATCGACGTCGGCCTGAGCAAGATCGAACCCGCCGGCCAGTACGCACTGAAACTGAGCTTCGACGACGGCCATGACAGCGGCCTGTTCACCTGGGAATACCTCGAACAGTTGTGCCTGCGTCAGGACGAACTCTGGGCCGAATATCTCAAGGATCTCGCCGCCGCCGGCAAATCCCGCGACCCGTCCGAGTCTGTCATCAAGCTGATGCTCTAGCCCGGTACTCTCCTGTTTTAGAGCGCATTTTCTAAAGCGATCTGTTTGAATGCCTGCGGCACCGGCCAGCGTCTGGCCGGCTTGCGCATTGAAGGAAAGTCGGGTAACCAATGGATCTGGCAGGTTCTCTGCATCTTTTCGCAGAAGATCGAGAACGGGCCGGCATGCAGAGAACGCGAGCGAAAGCAGGCAGTCTTCACCCGCGGACAGTACCCGCAACGCTCAACGCTGCTCCGCGCCGGCCCGCAGGATCGCAATTCGTTATCACTGGTCACCCGAGCAGCAGTACCGGCATCGTCTGGTCAACGCCAGGCGCACAGCGGTACTCGTCTCAGGACAACGGAGCGTCGTAGATGAGCAACAAGAGTAACGATGACCTGCAGCGCCAAGCCTCGGAAAACACCCTGGGTCTGAACCCGGTCATAGGCTTGCGCCGCAAGGATTTGCTGACTTCTGCCCGCATGGTGCTGCGCCAGGCCATCCGGCAACCGCTGCACAGCGCCAAGCACGTCGCGCACTTCGGCATGGAGCTCAAGGACGTGATCTTCGGCAAATCGGCCCTGCAACCGGAAGGCGACGACCGTCGCTTCAACGACCCGGCCTGGAGCCAGAACCCCCTGTATCGCCGCTATCTGCAGACCTACCTGGCCTGGCGCAAGGAACTGCATGACTGGATCGGCAACAGCAGCCTGTCCGACACCGATATCAGCCGTGCCCACTTCGTCATCAACCTGATGACCGAAGCCATGGCCCCGACCAACACCGCGGCCAACCCGGCAGCGGTCAAACGCTTCTTCGAAACCGGCGGCAAGAGTCTGCTCGACGGTCTCTCCAACCTGGCCAAGGACCTGGTGAACAACGGCGGCATGCCGAGCCAGGTCAACATGGACGCCTTCGAGGTCGGCAAGAACCTCGGCACCAGCGAAGGCGCGGTGGTGTACCGCAACGACGTGCTGGAGCTGATCCAGTACAGCCCGATCACCGAACAGGTCCACGAACGGCCACTGCTGGTGGTGCCACCGCAGATCAACAAGTTCTACGTCTTCGACCTCAGCCCGGAAAAGAGCCTGGCGCGCTTCTGCCTGCGCTCCACCGTGCAGACCTTCATCGTCAGCTGGCGCAACCCGACCAAGGCACAGCGCGAGTGGGGGCTGTCGACCTACATCGACGCGCTGAAGGAAGCCGTCGACGTGGTCCTGGCCATCACCGGCAGCGACGACCTGAACATGCTCGGCGCCTGCTCCGGCGGCATCACCTGCACCGCGCTGGTCGGCCACTATGCGGCGCTGGGGGAAAAGAAGGTCAACGCCATGACCCTGCTGGTCAGCGTCCTCGATACCACCCTCGACACCCAGGTCGCCCTGTTCGTCGACGAGCAGACCCTCGAAGCAGCGAAGCGCCACTCCTACCAGGCCGGGGTGCTGGAGGGTCGCGACATGGCCAAGGTATTCGCCTGGATGCGCCCCAACGACCTGATCTGGAACTACTGGGTCAACAACTACCTGCTGGGCAACGAGCCGCCGGTGTTCGACATCCTGTTCTGGAACAACGACACCACGCGCCTGCCCGCCGCCTTCCACGGCGACCTGATCGAGATGTTCAAGAACAACCCGCTGACCCGGCCCGACGCCCTCGAAGTCTGCGGCACGCCGATCGACCTGAAGCAGGTGACCACCGACATCTTCTGCGTCGCCGGCACCGCCGACCACATCACCCCGTGGCAGTCCTGCTACAAATCGGCGCAACTGTTCGGCGGCAACGTGGAGTTCCTGCTGTCCAACAGCGGGCATATCCAGAGCATCCTCAACCCGCCGGGCAACCCCAAGGCGCGCTACATGACCAGCACGGAAATGCCCGTCGATGCCAATGACTGGCAAGAGCACTCCAGCAAGCACACCGACTCCTGGTGGCTGTACTGGCAGAAGTGGCTGGGCGAGCGCTCCGGCGAGCTGAAGCCGGCGCCGGGCAGTCTCGGCAACAAGGCCTACCCGGCAGGCGAGGCGTCGCCGGGCACCTACGTCCACGAACGTTGAAACCGTCGTGCCGCCGGCCTGAAACCGGCGGCACGCCCTTAGCCGACAGGGTCCGCGCATGCCGCAACCGTACATCTTCCGAACCGTCGACCTGGATGGACAGACCATCCGCACCGCGGTTCGCCCCGGCAAGCCGCATTTGACGCCGCTGCTGATCTTCAATGGCATCGGTGCCAACCTTGAGCTGGTCTTCCCCTTCATCCAGGCCCTCGATCCGGACCTCGAAGTCATTGCCTTCGACGTGCCCGGTGTCGGCGGCTCGTCGACGCCGCGCCAGCCCTACCGCTTCCCGGGCCTGGCCAAGCTGACCGCGCGCATGCTCGATTACCTCGACTACGGCCAGGTCAATGTCATTGGCGTGTCCTGGGGCGGCGCCCTGGCCCAGCAGTTCGCCCACGACTACCCGGAACGCTGCAAGAAGCTGGTGCTGGCCGCCACCGCCGCCGGTGCGGTGATGGTCCCGGGCAAGCCCAAGGTGCTGTGGATGATGGCCAGTCCGCGGCGCTACGTGCAGCCGTCCCATGTGATCCGCATCGCGCCGCAGATCTACGGCGGCGCCTTCCGCCGCGATCCGGAACTGGCCCTGTCGCATGCCTCCAAGGTGCGCTCCGGCGGCAAGCTCGGCTACTACTGGCAGCTGTTCGCCGGGCTGGGCTGGACCAGCGCGCACTGGCTGCACAAGATCCAGCAGCCGACCCTGGTCCTGGCCGGCGACGATGACCCGCTGATCCCATTGATCAATATGCGCTTCCTGGCCTGGCGAATTCCCAATGCCCAGCTACACATAATCGACGATGGACATTTGTTTCTGATTACCCGTGCCGAGGCCGTGGCGCCGATCATCATGAAGTTCCTCCAGCAGGAGCGCCAACGCGCCGTCATGCACCCTCGGCCCGCCCCGAGCGCTTGAACCGCACCTCATCGCCCGCACGTCCGGCTGGAACGCCGGAGCACGCGAGCGCATGGTCAAGGTGGAGTCGCTCATTGCCCTGGTTCAGTTTGTCGATGGCTCGACGACGGAGTGTTGCCTGATGAAAGACAAACCTGTGAAAACGGTGGCCACCACCCCCGCCACCACGATCAATATCCAGAACGCGATCACCGGCCTGCGCGGTCGCGACCTGATCTCGACCCTGCGCCACGTCAGTCGCCATAGCCTGCGCCATCCGCTGTACACCGCGCGGCACGTGCTCGAGCTGGGCGGCCAGCTGGGCCGCGTACTGCTCGGCGACACCCTGCACCAGCCCAGCGCCCGCGACAGCCGCTTCAGCGATCCGGCCTGGAGCCTCAATCCATTCTACCGCCGCGGCCTGCAGGCCTACCTGAGCTGGCAGAAGCAGACCCGCCAGTGGATCGACGAAAGCCAGCTGAGCGAAGACGACCGCGCCCGCGCGCACTTCCTCTTCACCCTGCTCAACGACGCCGTGTCGCCGAGCAATACCCTGCTCAATCCGGCCGCCCTGAAGGAAGTCTTCAACTCCGGCGGGCTGAGCCTGGTCCGCGGTCTCGGCCACCTGCTCGACGATCTGCGTCACAACGGCGGCATGCCGCGACAGGTTGCCCGGGATGCCTTCGAGGTCGGTCGCAACCTGGCCACCACACCGGGGGCGGTGGTGTTTCGCAACGAGCTGCTGGAACTCATCCAGTACAAGTCGATGAGCGAGAAACAGTACGCCCGGCCGATGCTGGTGGTCCCACCGCAGATCAACAAGTTCTACATCTTCGACCTCAACCCGACCAACAGCTACGTGCAGTACATGCTGAAGAACGGCCTGCAGGTGTTCATGGTCAGCTGGCGCAACCCCGATCCGCGCCACCGCGAGTGGGGCCTGTCGAGCTACGTGGCGGCGCTGGAAGAGGCCATGAACGTGTGCCGCTCGATCACCGGCAGCCGCGACGTCAACCTGATGGGCGCCTGCGCCGGCGGCCTGACCATGGCCGCCCTGCAGGGGCATCTGCAGGCCAAGCGGCAACTGCGCCGGGTGCACAGCGCCACCTACCTGGTCAGCCTGCTCGACAGCCAGCTGGACAGCCCGGCCAGCCTGTTCGCCGACGAGCAGACCCTCGAGGCGGCCAAGCGCCGTTCGTACCAGCAGGGTGTGCTCGATGGCGGCGAGATGAGCCGGGTGTTCGCCTGGATGCGCCCCAACGACCTGGTGTGGAACTACTTCGTCAACAACTACCTGCTCGGCAAGACGCCGCCGCCCTTCGACATCCTCTACTGGAACAACGACAGCACGCGCCTGCCCGCGGCGCTGCACGGCGATCTGCTGGACTTCTTCAAGTACAACCCGCTGGCCCACTCCGCCGGCCTGGAGGTCTGCGGCACACCGATCGACCTGCAGAAGATCACCGTCGACAGCTTCCATGTCGCCGGCAACAACGACCACATCACCCCGTGGGATGCGGTGTACCGCTCGACCCTGCTGCTCGGTGGCGAGCGGCGCTTCGTGCTGTCCAACAGCGGCCATGTGCAGAGCATCATCAATCCGCCGGGCAATCCCAAGGCGCACTACGTACTCAACCCCAAGCTGAGCAGCGACCCACGGGCCTGGTACTACGATGCGGAAAAGAAGGACGGCAGCTGGTGGCCGCTGTGGCTGGAATGGATTCAGGCACGCTCCGGCGCCTTGCGTGAAACCGTCAGCAGCCTGGGCAGCGCCAGCTACCCGGCGATGGACCCCGCACCTGGCCAGTACGTGCTGGTGCGCTGATCAGAGGACTGGATGAAAACCCGCGACCGCATCCTCGAATGCGCCCTGCTGCTGTTCAACCAGCAAGGTGAACCGAACGTCTCGACCCTGGAGATCGCCAACGAGCTGGGCATCAGCCCCGGCAACCTGTACTACCACTTCCACGGCAAGGAGCCGGTGGTGCTGGGCTTGTTCGAACGCTTCGAGGAGGAGCTGACGCCACTGCTCGATCCGCCGCTGGAAGTACGGCTGGACGCCGAGGACTACTGGCTGTTCCTGCACCTGATCGTCGAGCGCATGGCGCAGTACCGCTTCCTGTTCCAGGACCTGTCGAACCTCACCGGTCGCCTGCCGAAGCTGGCCCGCGGCATGCGCACCCTGCTCAACTCGCTGAAGCGCACCCTCGCCGCCCTGCTCGCCAGCCTCAAGGCCCAGGGCCAGGTGACCAGCGATACCCGGGCCCTGGGGCAGCTGGTGGAGCAGATCACCCTGACGCTACTGTTCTCCCTCGATTACCAGCGCGTGCTGGCGCGGGAGGCGGAAGTGGGCGTGGTGGTGTACCAGATCATGATGCTGGTGGCACCGCACCTGGAGGCGCCGTCGCGGCATGCGGCCGAGCAGTTGGCCCTGCGCTATCTGGAAGGCTGAAACCCATGCGCCTACAGAGGGGTTGAGTGCCTGACAAAACAAAACGCCCGGCACTGAGCCGGGCGTTCTGTTTGCAGCCGCCTGTGGTCAGGACTGGCTGGATGGCGTCGCTGCCGGAGCCGCTGGCGCTGGTGCTGCTGCGCTGGTGGTAGCCGGCGCGGCGCTTGCGACCGGAGCCGCGCCGTTTGCCGGCGAGGATGCCAGCTTGAGCGCTTCCTGCTTCGGTGCAGCGGCCTTCTTCACCGCCGGCTTCTTCGCCGCGGCTGGCTTGGCGGCCGCTGGTTTCGCGGCAGGCTTGGCAGCAGGCTTCGCTGCCGGTTTGGCGGCTGCGGTTTTCGCTACAGCCGGCTTGGCCGCTGGCTTGGCAGCGGCAGGTTTGGCCGCAGCGGTCTTGGCAGCAGGCTTCGCCGCCACAGTTTTCGCCGCAGGCTTGGCGGCCGCAGTCCTGGTCGCCGTGGTGCGTGGAGAAACCGGCGTTACCGAAGCACCGGTGAGTTTCTCGATCTGCTTGGTCAGCGTATCGACCTGCTTGTGCAGTGCCTTGACCTCATTGCGGCTTGGCACGCCAAGGCGCGAGATCGCGCTGTTCAGACGCTTGTCGAAAGCCTCTTCCAGCTCGCTCCACTTGCCCAGGGCGCGGTCCTTCACGTCAGTGACGCGCGAGGTCGCTGCCTTGGCACCGTCCTTGGCGGTATCGACGCTTTTCTTCGCCTGCTTCTCGGCTTTTTCGCCGTCCTTGACCAGAGTATCGAACAGCTTGGTACCGTCCTGGTCGATCTTCGAGTAGATACCCAGGCCCGCCAGCCAGATCTTGCGGGAGTACTTTTCGATTCCCCCGATCCAGGAGCTGCCTTCTTTTTTATCAGTCGTTTTCTTGTCAGCCATCCCGCTCTCCTTATTGTTTGCCCGTGACACGTTCGAGCAACGCCGTCAGCTCGTCGAGCTTGACAGAAAGTGCTTCAACGTCATGTTTAGACGGAATGCCGATGCGATTCAAGGCGCTGGCTACCCGCGTGTCGAAAGCCTTTTCGATTTTGTCCAGTTGGACCTCGACTTTGCCCTTCACGCTGCGCAGTTCTTCCTTCGCCGAATCGATCTCGCTGTTGGCTGCTTCGACTTCCTGGTCGATACGTTTCTTGCCGCGTTTCTCGACCTGTTCGCCCGCCTTGATCAGGTCCTTGACGTATTCGGCACTCTCCTGGCCGACACGGGCATAGGCCCCAAGGCCAGCCAGCCAGATCTTGCGCGCGTAACCACGCACTTCGCCCAGGCTGCTCTGGACATCGTCTTTTTTCTTCAGGATCGCTTTGGCCATGCTCTGCACCTCGCACTGATGACGGAATGGAAGAACTACCCACGGATCGGGGATTGGAAGCCAAGGTACGGAGAAAAATTAGAATGGGCACCCTAAAGGACGGGGCGCATTGCACGCCCCGCCACACATTATTCACGCCAGCGCCTTGTCCAGCGCGCGCTCGATTTCGGTCTTGATGGTGCCGCCCATCATCGACAGCATCATGCCCAGCTTGAGTTCGACGCGGATGCTGTCCTCGCCGATCTCCACGCTGCCATTGGCACCGCTGCGCTTGACCTCGACCCGGTCGCCCTTCCATTCGGCCTTGAGGTCATACTCGCGGGAAAGCCGCTCGACCAGGGCTTCGGCCTTCTGGCGGGCGGCCTCGCGGCCGAGGTTGTGTTTACGTTCAACGCTGATCTGGGTCATTCATCCGGTCCTGGCTGCAAGGGCATACTGGCGCATTATGCCCCCGCCTCCAGCCGCGACAACCCCGCCAAGACAAATGCAGTCGCACGCCCTAGAATGGCGAGTAATTTTTCCCGGTGAAGCGATATGAACGAGCAGCGCAAAGGCGATAACGCCGAACCCACCACTCATTTCGGTTACCAGAGCGTTCCGGAAAGCCAGAAGGCCGACAAGGTCGCCGAGGTCTTCCATTCCGTAGCCGCCAAATACGACCTCATGAACGATGTGCTTTCCGGCGGCATGCACCGCCTGTGGAAACGCTTCGCCATCGAGCTGTCCGGGGTGCGCAGCGGCAACCGGGTGCTGGACATCGCGGGCGGTACCGGCGACCTGACCCGCAAGTTCTCCCACCTGGTCGGCCCTACCGGCCAGGTCGTGCTGGCCGACATCAACGCCTCGATGCTCAAGGTCGGTCGTGACCGCCTGCTCGACCTGGGCGTGTCCGGCAACGTCGAGTTCGTCCAGGCCGACGCGGAAAAGCTGCCGTTCCCGGACAACCATTTCGACTGCGTGACCATCGCCTTCGGCCTGCGCAACGTCACCCACAAGGACGAGGCCCTGCGCTCCATGCTGCGCGTGCTCAAGCCCGGTGGCCGCCTGCTGGTGCTGGAGTTCTCCAAGCCGACCAGCAAGCTGATGTCCAAGCTCTACGACGCCTACTCGTTCGCCTTCATGCCACTGGCCGGCAAGCTGATCACCAACGACTCGGAAAGCTACCGCTACCTGGCCGAATCGATCCGCATGCACCCCGACCAGGAAACCCTCAAGGCCATGATGGTCGACGCCGGCTTCGACCGCGTCACCTACCACAACATGACCAACGGCGTCGTCGCCCTGCATCGCGGTATCAAGCCCTGATGCTGCTGGCCGGCCTTCTCGCCAGCGTCGAGCACGGCCTCAACCGTGTCCTGCGCCTGGACAGCACCGCGTTGCCGCGCCTGGCCCCGCTCGATGGCAAGGTGATCGCCATCGACTGCCGCCAGCCGGCCCTGCAGCTGTTCATTCTGCCCAGCGATGAAGGCCTGCTGCTCGCCAGCCAGTGGGCCAGTGGCGCCGACTGCACCCTGCGCGCCCCGGCCAGCAGCCTGCTGCAACTGGCCCTGAGCCAGGACAAGAGCGCGGTGCTGCACAGCCCGCAGGTCGAACTGGACGGCGACAGCACCGTGCTGCTCGACCTGGTCGGCGTACTGCAGGACCTGGAGCTGGACTGGGAGTACGAAATCTCCCGCTGGCTCGGCCCGGTGGCCACCCAGTTGCTCGGCGGCCACCTGCGCAGCCGCGCGCGCTGGACCCGGCAGAGCCTGGCCAGCCTCAGCCGCACCGCCGCCGAGTACCTGGCCGAAGAGTCGCGGACCCTGGTCGGTCTGCGCGAAGCCGAAGCCCGCTTCGGCGAGCTCGACACCCTCAAAGTCGATATTGAACGCCTCGAGGCGCGCATCGAGCGCCTTGCCCGATCCCTTGAATCCAGCGATAACGCATGAAGCTGCTTGCCGTCCGCCGTCTGTTGCGCATCCAGCGCGTCGTGATCCGCTACCGTCTCGATGACCTGCTGTTCGACCTCCCCCTGCCCTGGTGGCTCGCCTCGCTGCGCCTGCTCATGCCCTGGCGCTGGCTGCCGCGCCGGCAGCTCGAGCTGAGCCGCGGCGCGCGCCTGCGCCTGGCCCTGCAGGACCTCGGGCCGATCTTCATCAAGTTCGGCCAGTTGCTCTCGACCCGCCGCGACCTGCTGCCGGCGGACATCGCCGACGAGCTGATGCTGCTGCAGGACCGCGTGCCGCCATTCGACCCGCAGAAAGCCGTGGCCCTGATCGAGGAGCAGCTCGGCGCGAAAATCAGCGAGGTGTTCTCGCGTTTCGACGTCGAGCCGCTGGCCTCGGCCTCGGTCGCCCAGGTCCATGCCGCGCGCCTGAAGAGCGGCGAGGAAGTGGTGGTCAAGGTGGTGCGCCCGGGCCTCAAGCCGGTGATTGCCCAGGACCTGGCCTGGCTGTTCCTCATCGCCCGCGGTGCCGAACGGGTCTCCGCCGACGCCCGCCTGCTGCACCCGGTAGACGTGGTCAGCGACTACGAGAAGACCATCTACGACGAGCTCGACCTGCTCCGCGAGGCGGCCAATGCCAGCCAGTTGCGGCGCAACTTCGAGGGCTCGGACATGATGTACGTGCCCCAGGTCTACTGGGACTGGTGCCGGCCGAAGGTGCTGGTGATGGAACGCATCTACGGCATCCAGGTCACCGACCTGGAAACCCTCGCCGACCAGCGCACCGACATGAAGATGCTGGCCGAGCGTGGCGTGGAGATCTTCTTCACCCAGGTGTTCCGCGACAGCTTCTTCCACGCCGACATGCACCCCGGCAACATCTTCGTCAGCACCGTGAAGCCGTGGAGCCCGCAGTACATCGCCATCGACTGCGGCATCGTCGGCAGCCTGACCCCGGAAGACCAGGACTACCTGGCGCGCAACCTGTTCGCCTTCTTCAAGCGCGACTACCGCCGCGTGGCACAGTTGCACATCGATTCGGGCTGGGTCCCGGCGCAGACCAAGCTCAACGAATTCGAGGCGGCGATCCGCACCGTGTGCGAGCCGATCTTCGAAAAACCGCTCAAGGACATCTCCTTCGGCCAGGTGCTGATGCGCCTGTTCCAGACCGCGCGGCGCTTCAACATGGAAGTGCAGCCGCAACTGGTGCTGCTGCAGAAGACCCTGCTCAACATCGAAGGCCTGGGCCGCCAGCTGTACCCGGACCTCGACCTGTGGAGCACCGCGCAGCCGTTCCTGGAACGCTGGATGCGCGATCGGGTCAGCCCCAAGACCCTGCTGCAGAACCTGCACAGCCAGGTCGAGCAGGTGCCGCACCTGGCCAACATGACCCGCGACCTGCTCGAACGCATGTCGCAGCCGCACCGCAGCGACCCGCCGGCGCCATGGAAGCAGCAGGACCACTGGGCCCTGCGCCTGCTCGGTGCCGTCCTGCTCGGGGGTGGTGCGACACTGGCCGCCGGCGCCGAACCCCTGACCGCCGTGACGTCCTGGCCGGCCGGGCTGATGCTGGCCGCAGGCCTCTATCTGGTGGTGCGCCGATAGCCAGCCGCGTCAACCGCTGGCACACTAGCCGCCGGCATCGGCGCGGGGCCGTGGCCTGATTTTGGAGTCGAACATGAAAGACTGGCTGGACGAGATCAACTGGAACAGCGACGGCCTGGTACCGGCCATCGCCCAGGACCACAAGACCGGGCGCGTGCTGATGATGGCCTGGATGAACCGCGAGTCGCTGGCCCTGACCGCCGCCGAGCAGCGCGCCATCTACTGGTCGCGCTCCCGTGGCAAACTGTGGCGCAAGGGCGAAGAGTCCGGCCATGTGCAGAAACTGCACGAAATGCGCCTGGACTGCGACGCCGACGTGATCATCCTGATGGTCGAGCAACTGGGCCACATCGCCTGCCACACCGGCCGCGAAAGCTGCTTCTACCGCGTCTTCGAGGACGGCCAGTGGAAAACCGTCGATCCGGTCCTCAAGGACCCGAATGCCATCTACCGCGCAGGACACTGACATGAGCGACACCCTGAGCCGCCTGGCCGAAGTACTGGAAGCCCGCAAGGGTGCGGCCCCCGACAGTTCCTACGTCGCCAGCCTGTACCACAAGGGCTTGAACAAGATCCTGGAGAAGGTCGGCGAGGAGTCGGTGGAAACCATCATCGCCGCCAAGGATGCCGCCGCCAGCGGAGATTACAGCGATGTCATCTATGAAACCGCCGATCTGTGGTTCCATAGCCTGGTCATGCTCAGCGCCCTGGGCCAGCACCCGCAGGCCGTGCTGGACGAGCTGGAGCGGCGTTTCGGCCTGTCCGGCCATGACGAGAAAGCCGCGCGCCAGCCTTCGGCCTGATTGAACACCATTCGAGGAAAGCACCATGGGTATTTTTGACTGGAAACACTGGATCGTTCTGCTGGTCGTCGTGGTACTGGTATTCGGTACCAAGAAACTGAAGAACTTCGGCAGCGACCTGGGCGAGTCCATCAAGGGCTTCCGCAAGGCCATGAACGAAGACGAAAAACCAGCCGACCCGAACGTCCAGAACGCGCAACCTTCCCAGCCGGTCCAACCGCAGGGCACCCCGCTGAACCAGCCGCACACCATCGACGGCCAGGCGCAGAAGGTCCAGGAACCTGCAAGGAAAGAGTGATTCCATGTTCGGCATCAGCTTCAGTGAGTTGCTGCTCGTCGGTCTGGTCGCCCTGGTGGTGCTCGGTCCCGAGCGCCTGCCCGGCGCCGCGCGTACCGCCGGCCTGTGGGTCGGACGGCTCAAGCGCAGCTTCAACGCGATCAAGCAGGAAGTGGAGCGCGAGATCGGCGCCGACGAGATTCGCCGGCAGTTGCACAACGAGCACATCCTCTCGATGGAGCAGGAAGCCCGGCGCATCCTCAACCCGCAGAGCGTGACCCCGGACCCGGCCAGCACCCCGCTCGGCCCGTCCGCCGAAGCGACGCCCGTGCCGCCCGCCGCGACGCCTGAAGCCGCGTCACCGGCAGCGGCAGCGACGCCCACCGAACCGACCCAACCGCCGCGAGCCCCATGAGCGATATCCCGGAAAACGACCAGCCGATGCCGCTGGTGTCGCACCTCACCGAATTGCGTACCCGCCTGTTGCGCTGCGTCGCCGCGGTCTTCCTGATCTTCGCCGGGTTGTTCTCCTTCGCCCAGCAGATCTACACCCTGGTCTCGGCGCCGCTGCGCGCGCACCTGCCGGCCAACGCGACGATGATCGCCACCGACGTGGCCTCGCCGTTCCTCACGCCGTTCAAGCTGACCATGATCGTCTCGCTGTTCCTGGCGATCCCGTACATCCTCTTCCAGATCTGGGGCTTCATCGCCCCGGGCCTGTATCGCCACGAAAAGCGCGTCGCCGTGCCGCTGCTGGTTTCCAGCATCCTGCTGTTCTACGCCGGCATGGCCTTCGCCTACTTCCTGGTGTTCCCGCTGATCTTCGGCTTCTTCGCCAGCGCCACCCCGGAAGGCGTGTCGATGATGACCGACATCGCCAGCTACCTCGATTTCGTCATGACCCTGTTCTTCGCCTTCGGCGTGGCCTTCGAGATTCCCGTCGCGGTGGTGCTGCTGGTGTGGATCGGCGTGGTCGACGTGCAGTACCTGCGCAAGATCCGTCCTTACGTGATCATCGGCTGCTTCGTGGTCGGCATGGTCCTGACCCCGCCGGACATCTTCTCGCAGACCCTGCTGGCCGTGCCGATGTGGATGCTGTTCGAGGTCGGCGTGCTGTTCGGCGGCCTGGTGCGCAAGCGCAGCCAGGCGCACGAGGCCAGCGACGACAGCCCTGACGACCAGCCGCCAGCGACCCAACAGTGAACCTGCTGCTGCTCGAGGAGGCCGACTTCACCGCGGCCGACCGGGCGGTCCTCAGCGACCGCCGCTTTACCCACATGCAGGACATCCACCGCGTGGCGGTCGGCGACAGCCTGCGCGTCGGCCGTGTCGGCGGGCTGATGGGCCAGGCCCGGGTCGAACGCCTGGAAGGCCATGAAGCCGAACTGTCGCTGACTTTCGACCAGCCAGCGCCGGCCAAGCTGCCGCTGACCCTGGTCCTCGCCCTGCCGCGGCCGAAGATGCTCCGTCGGGTGTTCCAGACCATCGCCACAATGGGCGTGGCGAAGCTGGTGCTGGTCAACAGCTACCGGGTGGAAAAGAGCTTCTGGCAGACCCCGTTCCTCGATCCCGAGGCGATCCGCGAAAACCTCATCCTCGGCCTGGAACAGGCGCGCGACACGGTGCTGCCCGAGGTGATCATCGAGAAGCGCTTCAAGCCCTTCGTCGAGGACCGCCTGCCAGCCATCGCCCAGGGTACCCTCGGCCTGGTCGGCCATCCCGGCAACCATCCGCCCTGCCCGCGCGGCGTCACCCAGCCGGTGACCCTGGCCATCGGCCCCGAAGGCGGCTGGATTCCCTACGAAATCGACCTGCTGGGCAAGGCCGGGCTGGCCCCGGTGCAACTGGGCGAGCGCATCCTGCGGGTGGAAACCGCGGTCACGGCGTTGCTGGCACGCCTGTTCTAGCGCGACTCCGGAAAGATCCGACATCTTTCCGGGCCATTATCCCTACTCCGTATAAGACTATTGGCTAGTCTGGAAAGCCCGTTTCAGACAGGTTTCTACCTTCAGTTTCCACGTCGCGCGCCGATGCAGGATCACCTCTAATAAAAACCTGTCCGCCTGATCGAAATGGAGTCCCGGCATGTACCGATGGATGGCCCAGCACCTGGGCAATGTGAGCGTCAACCTGAAACTGGGCATCGGCTTCAGCGTGGTCCTGCTGCTGACCCTGGTGATCACCCTCACCGGCTGGTCGGGGCTGAGCGGCGTGATCGACCGTGGCGACAAGCTCGGCGAGATTTCCGAGGTCTACCAGGCCACCCAGGTCCTGCGCATTTCCCGCCAGGCCTATGAACACAAGCAGGATGCCGAGTCCATCGCTCAGGTGGAGAAGGCCCTGGCCACGCTGGATGGCGAACTGCGCAAGGTGGAAAAGCTCATCAGCGAAGGCGACGACCACCGCCGTCTGGTGCAGCAGAGCGAGGCTGTGCGCGAGTACGAGCGCAGCTTCGTCGAGCTGAAGAAATCCGCCGACGCCCGCGAGTCCGCGCGAGTCCTGCTCGGTGCCAGTGCCGACAAGGCGGCCGCGCTGATCGCCAAGGTCCAGCAGGCGCTGTTGCAAGGCGGCGACATCCAGCTGTTCAACAGCGCGGTGGAGGCCGCCGGCCTGCTGCAGCAGGCGCGTTTCCAGGTGCGCGGCTACACCTACAGCGGCGCGAACAAGTACCAGGCGACCGCCCTGACCGCCATCGACCAGGCCCTGAGCCTGCTCAAGAGCCTGCCTGAGCGCGTCCCGGCGGAACACCATGGCGACCTCGCGGGTGCCGCCGACGCGCTGTCCGCCTACCGTGGTGCCGTGGTGCAGTTCGGCAACGCCCAGGAAAGCAGCGAACAGGCCCTGGCGCAGATGGGCCAGCAGGGTACCCGCCTGCTCGACCTGAGCACCGAGCTGAGCGTGTCGCAGACCAGGATCCGCGATGCCGAATCGCAGCAGGCCAAGTCGACCCTGGGCCTGGCCACCGTGCTGGCGCTGCTGTTCGGCATCGTCGCCTCCTGGGCCATCACCCGGCAGATCGTCATCCCGCTGCGCCACACCCTCACCGCCGTGGACCGCATTGCCGGCGGCGACCTCAGCCACGATCTCAACGAGCAGCGCCGCGACGAACTGGGCCAGTTGCAGCGCAGCATGCAGCGCATGACGGTCAGCCTGCGCGAGCTGATCGGTGGTATCGGCGACGGTGTCACCCAGATCGCCAGCGCCGCCGAGGAGCTCTCGGCGGTCACCGAGCAGACCAGCGCCGGGGTCAACAACCAGAAGGTCGAGACCGACCAGGTCGCCACCGCCATGAACGAAATGGCGGCCACCGTGCATGAAGTCGCGCGCAATGCCGAGGAAGCCTCCGAGGCGGCGAAGATGGCCGACAACCAGGCCCGCGAGGGCGATCGCGTGGTGGCCGAGGCCATTGCGCAGATCGAGCGCCTGGCCAAAGAGGTGGGCAACTCCAGCGAGGCCATGAGCCAGCTCAAGAGCGAGAGCGACAAGATCGGCAGCGTCCTCGACGTGATCAAGTCGGTGGCCGAGCAGACCAACCTGCTGGCCCTCAACGCCGCCATCGAAGCGGCCCGTGCCGGCGAGGCCGGACGTGGCTTCGCCGTGGTCGCGGACGAAGTGCGCAGCCTGGCGCAGCGTACCCAGCAGTCCACCGAGGAGATCGAGGAATTGATCGCCGGGCTGCAGAACGGCACCCAGCAGGTGGCGGCGGTGATGGACAACAGCCGCAGCCTCACCGACAGCAGCGTGCAGCTGACCCGCAGTGCCGGCGTGTCCCTGGAGACCATCACCCGGACCGTGTCGTCGATCCAGTCGATGAACCAGCAGATCGCGGCGGCGGCGGAGCAGCAGAGTGCGGTGGCGGAGGAGATCAACCGCAGCGTGATGAGCGTGCGCGATGTGTCGGATCAGACGGCATCGGCGAGTGAGGAGACCGCGGCGTCCAGCATGGAGCTGGCGCGGCTGGGGACGCATCTGCAGGGATTGGTTTCGCGGTTCCGGCTGTAGTCGCGAGTGGGGACCGCTTTGCGGTCCTTCGCGGGCAAGCCACGCTCCTACAGCGGTAGCGCGTATCCTCGTAGGAGCGTGGCTTGCCCGCGAAGGCCTGCAAAGCAGGCCCAGAGGACTTAAAGGACTTGCCGCAGAAACGCCTGGGCCCGCAGATCCTTTGGCGCCGTGAAGAACTGCTCCGGCGGCGAATCCTCCAGCAACTTGCCGTGATCGAAGAACAGCACCCGATCCGCCACTTCCCGGGCAAAGCCCATTTCGTGGGTCACGCAGACCATGGTCATGCCTTCCTGGGCCAGGGTCTTCATCACGTCCAGCACCTCGCCGACCATCTCCGGGTCGAGCGCCGAGGTCGGCTCGTCGAACAGCATGACCTTGGGGTCCATGGCCAGCGCCCGGGCGATCGCCACGCGCTGCTGCTGGCCACCGGACAACCGCGACGGGTACTCATTGGCCTTCTGGCCGATGCCCACCTTGTCCAGCAACGCCCTGGCCTTGGCCTCGCGCTCGGCCTTGCCGCGCTTGCGCACGACCTTCTGCGCCAGGCACAGGTTCTCCAGCACGGTCATGTGCGGGAACAGGTTGAAATGCTGGAACACCATGCCCACTTCGCGGCGATAGGCGTTGATATCGGTCTTCGGGTCGGCCAGCTGCAGGCCGTCGATGGCGACGCTGCCGGAATCGAACGACTCCAGGCCGTTCAGGCAGCGCAGGAAGGTCGACTTGCCCGAACCGGACGGGCCGAGCACCACCAGCACCTCGCCACGCGCCACCTGGGTGGTGACGTTGTCCACCGCCCGCACGACCATGCCGCGGGTGTCGAAGACTTTGGTCAGATCACGGACTTCAATCACTTTGCGCAAGCCTCCGCTCGAGCCGGCTGGCGAAATGCGACAGCGGCAGGTTGATCAGCAGGTACAGCCCGGCGACGCAGAACCAGATCTCGAAGGTCGAGAACGAGGTGGTGATCGCCTCGCGGCCGCTCTTGGTCAGTTCGGTGATGGCGATCACCGAGACCAGCGACGTGTCCTTGACCAGGCTGATGAACTGCCCGGCCAGCGGTGGCAGCACGCGCTTGAACGCCTGCGGCAGGATCACGTGGCGCATCGACTGCGAGGCGTTCAGGCCCAGCGAACGCGCCGCCTCGCCCTGGCCCCTGGCGATCGACTGCACGCCGGCACGGACGATTTCCGCCACATAGGCGCCGGTGAACAGCGCCAGTGCGGCCACCCCGGCGAACTCGCGGGACAGGTTGAGCACGGTACCGATGAAGAAATAGAAGATGAAGATCTGCACCAGCAGCGGCGTGCCGCGCACCAGTTCGACGTAGACCGTCGACAGGTCGCGCAGGGTCGGATTGCTGGACAGCCGGCAGAGGCCGGCGAACAGCCCGATCACCAGGCCGAGGATCCCGGAAGCCACCGAGATCCACACTGTGGTCCACAGGCCCCAGGCCAGCGGGCCGGCAGCCCAGTGGTGGGTCAGGCCGATGACGTCGCCTTCCGCCACGTCGTCGCCCTGGGACAGCTGCACGCTGGCCTGGTCGACCTCCAGCACCTGCTGGTTGCCGTCTTCGTCACGCAGGGTCACCCGCGCGGTGTCGCCCTTGCGCACGATCTCCTGCACGGTGCCATAGCCGGCGGCGCGATGGGCCTCTTCGGCCTGGTAGGCGAAGTACTGCGGTACCCGGTTCCAGCGCCACTCGTAGGAAATCATCGAGGTGGCGAAATACAGACTCAGCGCCAGTCCGACCAGGACCAGCGCGGTCAGCCCGTGCCAGGGCCACTGGGCTTTCTTGTGTTTGATCACGTGAGGCGTTCCCCTAAAAAGCCAACTGGGGCCGCTTTGCGACCCTTCGCGAGCAAGCTCGCTCCCACAGGATCACACGGACCTCGTGGGAGCGAGCTTGCTCGCGAAGGGCTGCAAAGCAGCCCCAGCATGTCAACTGACCAGCATCGTTCGTCTCGATTCGAAACTCACGGCCTACAGTTGCCGTTTATTCCATGTCCTTCAGCCACTCGGTCTTCTTGAACCACTTGTCGTGGATTCGATCGTAGGTGCCGTCGTGCTTGATCTGGTGCAGGAAATTGTTGATGAAGTTCAGGCTGTCGTGATCGCCCTTCTTCAGGCCGAAGGCCAGGGGCTCGAAGGTGAACGGCTCGTCCAGGTAGACCAGCTTGCCGTTGCCGACCTTGGTCACCGCGACGACGTTGTACGGCGCGTCGTAGACAAAGGCATCGGCCTTGCCGTTGACCACGTCCATCACACCTTCCTGCTCGTTGTCGTAGCCGTGGTACTGGGCCTTGCCGATCAGCTTCTTGGCGACCATTTCGCCGGTGGTGCCGAGCTTGGAGGTCAGGCGGTATTCGGCGCTGTTCAGGTCCTTGTAGGACTTGATCTTGTCCGACAGTTCCTTGCGGATCAGCAGGGTCTGGCCGACGACGATGAAGGGTTCGCTGAAATTCAGCTTCAGGTTGCGTTCCTGGGTCAGGGTCATGCCGCTGCCGATCATGTCGAACTTGTCGGTCATCAGCGCCGGGATGATGCCGTCATAGGCGGTGGAGACCAGCTCCAGCTTGACGCCCATGGACTTGGCCATGGCCTTGAGGATGTCCACTTCGAAACCGATGATCTCGCCGCGCTTGTTGGTCATCTCGAACGGCATGTAGGTCGGGTCCATGCCCACGCGCAGGGTGCCGCGCTTGACCGCGTCATCGATCACGCCGGCCTGTGCGGTGCTGACCGCGACAGTGGCCGCGACGCCGGCCAGCAGCATCGACAGATACTTTTTGAACATCACCAGGTTCCCCCAACAAGAAAACGCTCGAATTTTATTGTGTGCGCGAAAAGTCCTACAGGGATCGCGCCATAGTCGGGGTGGGATGCTAACGCATGAGCGGCATGGGACCTAGCGTCCGTGATGACTTTGTTACTTATTGATACCAGAAAAGCGAACGGGGCGACCGAAGTCGCCCCGTTGCAGATCACGCGCTGGCCAGGCTCGGCTGCAGCACCGGCTCGGGATGCAGCGGCAGCAGCGGCGAGTGCGGATCGTTGGCGATCGACGCGCGCCAGACGTCCAGCCAGGCCGCGTTGTGCTCGGCCCAGACGCTGTCGTGCAGACGCGACAGCGCGACCGGGTCGCTGAGCAGGGCCAGGCGGGTCGCACCGTCGAGAGCCGACGGGCCGACCTGCAGGGCCTTGGCGATACGCTCGGCGCGCAGCGCCTCGATCGGCTCGGCGACGCCGTGGCGGGCGGTGGCCAGGGCACAGGCCAGGGCGTTCTGCTGCGGATCGACCACGGCCCGGACGAAACCGTCGTGCAGGGCGTGCCAGCGGTTTTCATGGGTGTACTGGTCGGTGGCCAGCAGTTCCTGCGGCGTGGCGTACTCCTCGGGGATGAGGAACAGCTTCTCGTCCTTGGCGCGCAGGCCCAGGTTGACCCGGCTGGAGATCACCGAGACCGGGATCGACAGGGTCAGCGAACCGACGATGGGCACCAGCCACCACAGGAAGCTCGGGTTCAGCCAGGCCACCAGCAGGGCCCAGGCCACACCCAGCAGGGTCTGCGGACCATGGCGGCGTACCGCTTCGCTCCACGGCGTGGAGTCGTCGTCACGCTGCGGCGAGTTCCAGGTCGCGGCCCAGCCGAGGAAGGCGGCGAGGACGAAACGGGTGTGGAAGATCATCCGCACCGGCGCCAGCAGCATGGAGAAGAGCATCTCCAGGAGCATCGACATCGTGACCTTGATGCGGCCGCCGTATTCCTTCGCGCCCTTGGCCCAGATCAGGATGACGCTGAGCAGCTTGGGCAGGAACAGCAGGACGATGGTGGTCGAGAACAGCGCGATGGCCTTCTCTGGATGCCACTGCGGCCACAGCGGGTACAGCTGTCGTGGTTCGAGGAAGTACTGCGGCTCCATCAGGGTGTTGGTCGCCAGCAGCGCGGTCGACAGCACCAGGAAGAAGAACCACAGCGGCGCCGACAGGTAGGACATCACCCCGGTGAGGAACACCGCACGGTGCACCGGGTGCATGCCCTTGACCAGGAACAGGCGGAAGTTCATCAGGTTGCCGTGGCACCAGCGGCGGTCGCGCTTGAGCTCGTCGAGCAGGTTCGGCGGCAGTTCTTCATAGCTGCCCGGCAGGTCGTAGGCGATCCACACGCCCCAGCCGGCACGGCGCATCAGCGCGGCTTCGACGAAGTCGTGGGAGAGGATCGCGCCGGCGAAGGCGCCCTTGCCCGGCAACGGCGCCAGGGCGCAGTGCTCGATGAACGGCTTCATGCGGATGATCGCGTTGTGCCCCCAGTAGTGCGACTCACCCAGCTGCCAGAAGTGCAGGCCGGCGGTGAACAGCGGGCCGTAGACCCGGGTGGCGAACTGCTGCATGCGTGCATACAGGGTGTCCATGCCCGAAGCCTTCGGCGCGGTCTGGATGATCCCGGCGTCCGGGTTGGCTTCCATCAGGCGCACCAGGCTGGTGAGGCATTCGCCGCTCATCACGCTGTCGGCGTCGAGGACCACCATGTAGCGGTAATCGCTGCCCCAGCGGCGGCAGAAGTCGTCGAGGTTGCCGCTCTTGCGCTTCACGCGACGGCGGCGGCGGCGGTAGAAGATCCTGCCGAAGCCCTTGGCCTCGCGGCACACGTCCAGCCAGGCCTGTTGTTCGGCCACGGCGATGTCGGTGTCGTTGGTGTCGCTGAGGACGAAGAAATCGAAACGGTCGAGGTCGCCGGTGGCGGCCACCGACTCGAAGGTCGCGCGCAGGCCGGCGAAAACCCGTGGCACGTCTTCGTTGCAGATCGGCATGACCAGCGCGGTGCGCGCGCCCTTCTCGATCGGCTCGTTACCGGCGCTGCTCCCGGAAATGCGGTACTTGTCGCGCCCGGTGAGCAGTTCGAGGAAGCCCATCAGCGCGGTCCAGAAGCCCGCCGAGACCCAGCAGAAGAGGATGCCGAAGAGGATCAGGATGGTGGTCTGCAGCGCATACGGCCAGACCTGGGTGGCAGTCTGCAGCAGCGGCTGGTGCAGGACTTCGTCGAGATCGACGAACGACCAGCCCTGGTACGGCAGGATGCCCTTCATGTACCAGCCGGCGACCAGGGTCTGGCCGACCATCAGCGCCAGCAGGATATAGCGGCGCATCGAACCGACCCAGCGCCAGCGCGCGGCCGGCAGCTCGCGCTTCTCCGGGGCCGGCGCATTGGTGCGCCCGGTCATCCGGCGCCAGGCGCGAATCAGGATGTTGGTCCGCCACGGCTCGGGGATCACCCGGGTCCGGCGGATCGGCGGGGTCGCCTTGAGGCAGACCCGGCCGCTGGCATCGAGGCCGAGCATCTCGGCCTCTTCCATATCGGTGGCGCTGAGCAGGTTCAGGCGGCCGCCGACCGAGCCCTGGGCAGGCTCGACGGTGGCACCCGGCTGTGCGGACAGGCGCTGGTGCAGCTCGCTGAACGAGGAACAGCTGGCCAGTTCGGCACGCTGCTCGTCGCTCAGGGGTAGATGGGCCAGGTATTCGGCAAGCGATTCTGGCCGTGCGCAAGAGTTACTCATCGGCTGGCAACTGATAGCTCCAGGTCTCGGTCAACACCTGTTCGGTCGTGGCCGGTTCCCCAGTGGTGGGCGCCGCTTCGGCGGCTGGCTGCTCGGCAGGGGCTTCGGCTTTCGCGGCTTTGGCGGCGGCCTTGTCATGCTTCGCGGGTTTGTCCTGTTTTTCCTGCTTGGCCGGCTCGGCCTTGACCGGCTCGACCGGTACGTCGCGAACCAGCGCGGCACGCATTTCCACGGCCTTGCCCGGATCCTTGACCTTCATCCGCAGGGTCAGGCGCCAGCCCTTGATTTCAGGGTTGTAGCGCAGGTTGTTCTCCACCACCTCGGCGTTGTCGCCAACGCTGATCTGGCTGCGCAGCGCGGTGTCTTCCGGCAGCTTGGCCAGTACCGGGCCCTCGAAGTCGACGAGGAAGGCCACGCTGCCGTCCGGCTGACGAATCAGGTTGGACTGCTTGACGTCGCCGGTGGAACGCATGGTCTGCTTGACCCAGCCGAGCTCCGGCGAATGGAAGGCCGACTCGTCCATGGTCCAGTGCAGGCGGTACTGGTACTCGACCGGGGTACCGGGCTCCGGCAGTTTTTCCGGGCTCCAGAAGGCCACGATATTGTCGTTGGTCTCGTCGGCGGTCGGGATCTCGACCAGATCGACGGTACCCTTGCCCCAGTCGCCTTTCGGCTCGATCCAGGTGCTCGGACGCTTCTGGTAGTTGTCGTCCAGGTCTTCGAAGAAGCTGAAGTCGCGGTTGCGCTGCAGCAGACCGAAGCCGCGCGGGTTTTCCACGCTGAAGTTGCTCACGGCCAGGTGTTTCGGGTTGTTCAGCGGGCGCCACAGCCACTCGCCGTTGCCGGCATGGATCGACAGGCCTTCGGAGTCATGCAGCGAAGGACGGTAGTTCGGTACGCGCGACGGCTGGTTGCTGCCGAACAGGTACATGCTGGTCAGCGGGGCGATGCCCAGGCGGCTGACGTGGTCACGCAGGAACACCTTGGACTCGACGTCGACGATGGTGTCGCTGCCCGGACGCAGGATCAGCTTGTAGGCGCCGGTGGAGCGCGGCGAATCCAGCAGGGCGTAGATCACCAGGTGCTTGTCGGCGGCTTTCGGGCGTTCGACCCAGAACTCGGTGAAGCGCGGGAACTCTTCGCCGGACGGCAGCGCGGTGTCGATGGCCAGGCCACGTGCGGACAGGCCATACACCTGGCCCTTGCCGACCACGCGGAAATAGCTGGCGCCGAGCAGGGTCATGATCTCGTCCTGCTTGTCCGCCTTGTTGATCGGGAACAGCACGCGGAAACCGGCGTAGCCCAGCTGTTCGGTGGCCTTGGCGTCGAACTGCAGGTCGCCGAAGTCGAAGCGGCTCGGGTCGTACTTGATTTCCTCGACGGTGGTGGCGGTGACTTCATTGATTTTCACCGGCGTGTCGAAGTGCATGCCCTGATGGTAGAAGGACAGCTTGAACGGCGTCTTGTCGTCCGCCCACTCGGCTTTCTCGGAGCGGAAACGGATCTTCTGGTAGTCGCCGAACTTCATGTCGCGGAAGACGGCAGGCAGGTTGCTTTTCGGTGCTTCGTACTTCTGCCCGGCCAGGTCCTTCGCCTTGGCCGCCACGTCGTCAAGGTTGAACGCCCAGAGCTGGCCGGCGCCGAGCAGGCAGACCAGTGCCGAACCTGCGAGCAGAGCCTTGCGCAGCCGATTGGCAGGCGTTCTTGGAGCATCAAAGGGACTTACAATCACGAGCAACCCTCGCCGAAAACAGATCTAAAGAACCAACGGCCAGCGACACATGCCGGGTTGGCGAGCACTGTTCGGACTCCGAAAGGGCTCAATGATTCCCCAAACGGTTCCGGACAGTTCTCGAGTCAGAGTGAAACAGGCCGTCGAACGTCGGCCCACGTAGCGCGCGATTATCTAGCAGGCTGCGTTACAACGCATCAGGGCCGGCCAACTATTTTTGCTGTGAAACCCCTTGTTTTCCTGCAAACAGGGGGTTTTTTGACGTCATATTTGTAACATAAATGTTACCGGGCCATCATTGACCAGATGGACCTGCATGTCGGCGCCGAAGCGGCCACTGCCGACAGTCCCGTGCTTGAGCCTCGCCTGCGCCAGCAGGTAGTCGAACAGCTCGGCGCCGAGGGCCGGCGGCGCGGCCGTGGAGAAGCTCGGGCGCAGGCCGCTGCGGGTGTCGGCGGCGAGGGTGAACTGCGACACCAGCAGCAGGCCGCCGTCGATATCCTTGAGCGACAGGTTCATCTTGCCCTGCGGATCGCTGAAGACCCGGTAGTTGAGCAGTTTGTGCAGGAGCTTGTCGGCGTGCTCGGGGGTATCCCCCGGTTCCACCGCGACCAGCACCAGCAGGCCCTGGTCGATGGAACCGACGATCTCGCCCTCCACTTCCACGCGCGCACCGCGCACGCGCTGCAGCAACCCCTTCATGCTTCGTCCAGCGGCAAATCGAGCAGGCGCCGGGCCATCTGGTCGGCGGCGCGCACCAGCGCGTCGGTGATGCCGGGCTCGGAGGCGGCATGACCGGCGTCGCGGATCACCTTCAGTTCGCTGTTCGGCCAGGCCTGGTGCAGTTCCCAGGCGTTGTCCAGCGGGCAGATAACGTCATAGCGGCCATGCACGATCACCGCCGGCAGGTGGGCGATCTTCGGCATGTCGCGGATCAGCTGGTTTTCTTCGAGGAAGGCATTGTTGACGAAGTAGTGGCATTCGATCCGGGCGATCGACAGCGCGCGCTGCGGCTCGGAGAAGCGATCGACCACCAGCGGGTTGGGACGCAGCGTGGCGGTGCGGCCTTCCCAGGTCGACCAGGCCTTGGCGGCGTGCATCTGGGCGATCTGGTCGTTGCCGGTGAGGCGCTTGTGGAATGCCTGGACCAGGTCGTGGCGCTCTTCCTGGGGGATCGGCGCGATGTAGTCCTGCCAGTAGTCGGGGAACAGGCGGCTGGCGCCACCGCTCTGGTAGAACCATTCGATCTCCTGCGGACGGCAGAGGAAGATGCCGCGCAGGATCAGGCCATGGACGCGCTCGGGGTGGGTCTGGGCATAGGCCAGGGCCAGGGTCGAGCCCCAGGAGCCACCGAACAGCACCCATTTCTCGATGCCCAGGTGCTTGCGAATGCGTTCCAGGTCTTCGACCAGGTGCCAGGTGGTGTTGTTTTCCAGGCTGGCGTGGGGCGTGGAACGGCCGCAGCCGCGCTGGTCGAAGGTGATGATGCGGTAGACGGTGGGGTCGAAGTAGCAGCGGCTCTGGGCATCGCACCCGGAGCCGGGACCACCGTGAATGAACACCACCGGCAGACCTTCCGGGGAACCGCTTTCATCGACGTACAGTACATGCGGTGCTTCGACTGCCAGATCGTGCCGGGCGTAGGGTTTGATCTGTGGGTACAAGGTCTGCATTACGCACTCCGTGTGGGAATTATTCTGCCGTTGGGCATCATAAACCCGAAATGCGCTTTGAGCATGCCCCCTTGGGTCAACTGTTCTGCAGACTGGCCGCGATGCCCCGTAGGAGCGTGGCTTGCCCGCGAAGGACCGCGTAGCGGTCCCGGTTCCCAATCTGCTGACTGTAGATCAGGAACCGGGACCGCTACGCGGTCCTTCGCGGGCAAGCCACGCTCCTACGAGGGTTGGGCAATCGTGTCCGCGTCAGCCTTTGGCCCAGGCCAGGGTTGCTTCCAGCAGTTGCCGGAGGACGACCTGAGTCGGCCTGGCCAGGTCATCCCGATAGGCGAACGGCTCCACCTCCTCCATATAAGTGCTCTGCGCCAGTTCCAGCTGCACCGCATGGATATGGTTGGCCGGATCGCCGTAATGCCGGGTGATGTGCCCACCCTTGAAGCGCCCGTTGAGCACATGGCTGTAGCCCGGCGCCTCGCCGCACACCGCTTCCAGCCGCGCGGCCAGTTGCGGGTCGCAGCTCGCACCGTTGAAGGTGCCCAGGTTGAAGTCCGGCAGCTTGCCGTCGAACAGGTGCGGCACATGGGAACGGATCGAGTGGGCATCCCACAGCAGCGCATAGCCGAACTTCGCCTTCAGCCGCGCCAGCTCGTTGCGCAGGGTGTCGTGATACGGCCGCCAGATTCCCTCCAGGTAGCCGGCCCGCTCCTCGACGGATGGCACCTTGCCCGCCTCGAACAGCGGGCTGCCATCGAACAGCGTCGCCGGATACAGGCCGGTGGTGGCGCCGACATACAGCGGCTGGTCATCCTCGGGCCGGTTCAGGTCGATGACGAAGCGCGAATACTCGGCCGCCACCACGCTGGCGCCCAGCTCACGGACGAAGTCGTACAGCTGCGGGATGTGCCAGTCGGTGTCCGGCAGACTGCGCGCAGGCGCCACCAGGCCGTCGCGCACGGCCGGGGTCAGCTTCAGTCCGGCGTGGGGCATGCTGATCAGCAGCGGCAGCGTGCCCTGGTGAAAATTCAGAACCTTGTCCATCGTCGTTGCCTCAATCAGTCAGTTCGACGCCGTGGCGCACCACGCGCTTGTCCAGTTCGCCACCCAGCCAGTACGCCAGGTCGGCCGGACGCTCGATATCCCAGGCGACGAAGTCGGCGACCTTGCCCACCTCCAGCGAGCCATGGCTGTCACCCAGCCCCAGCGCCGTGGCGGCATGCAGGGTGACGCCGGCCAGGGCTTCCTCCGGGGTCATGCGGAACAGGGTGCAGGCCATGTTCAGCATCAGGCGCAGCGACAGCGCCGGCGAGGTGCCGGGGTTGAGGTCGCTGGCGATGGCGATCTTCACCCCGTGCTTGCGCAGGGCGTCCATCGGCGGCAGCTGGGTCTCGCGCAGGTAATAGAAGGCGCCCGGCAGCAGCACGGCGACGGTCCCGGCGGCGGCCATGGCGATGGCATCGGCCTCGGTCATGAACTCCAGGTGATCGGCGGACAGCCCGTGATAACGCGCCGCCAGGCTGGAACCGGCCAGGGCGGACAGTTGCTCGGCATGCAGCTTGACCGGCAACCCCAGTTCCCGAGCCTTGATGAACACCCGCTCGACCTGCTCCGGCGAGAACGCCAGGTACTCGCAGAAGGCATCCACCGCATCCACCAGCCCCTCGGCGGCCAGCGCTGGGAGCATGACCTCGCAGATATGGGCGATGTAGTCGTCGCTGCGCTCCTTGTATTCCGGTGGCAGCGCATGGGCCGCCAGGCAGGTGGCGCGCACGGTCAGCGGCAGGGTCGCGCCAAGGCGACGGGCAACCTTGAGCATCTTGCGCTCGTTGGCGAGGTCCAGGCCGTAGCCGGACTTGATCTCCAGGGTGGTCACGCCATCGCGCATCAGCGCCCGCACCCGACGCAGGGCGCTGGCGTAAAGCTCATCCTCGCTGGCCGCGCGGGTGGCGCGCACGGTGCTGGCGATGCCGCCACCCTGGGCGGCGATCTCGGCGTAGCTGACACCCTGCAGGCGCTGTTCGAATTCACCGCTGCGGTTGCCGCCGAACACCGTGTGGGTATGGCAGTCGATCAGCCCCGGGGTGACCCAGGCACCGCCCAGGTCGACCTGCCGCTCCACGGCCAGGTCCGGCAGCGACTGGCGCGGGCCGATCCAGACGATGCGCCCGGCCTCGCTGACGATCGCCGCGTCCTCGATGATCGAGTAAGTGCCCTGGGCCATGCTCGCCACATGACAGTGCTGCCAGAGGGTCTTCATGCGGGTGTCCTCGCTCACGACAGGCTTGGCAGCACGCCGCCCGGCAGCAGGCCGGTGAGGCGAGCCTCGGCGAGCAGCTGCGCAGCGATCTCGATGTCAGGGGCGAAGAAGCGGTCCTTGTCGTAGTGCGGCACGCGATCGCGCAGCACCTTGCGGGCCTGCTCCAGCTTGACCGAGGTCTTCAGCCCGGTACGCAGGTCGAGGCCCTGGCAGGCGCCGAGCCACTCGATGGCGAGGATGCCGCGGGTGTTCTCGGCCATCTCCCACAGGCGCTTGCCGGCGGCCGGGGCCATGGACACGTGGTCTTCCTGGTTGGCCGAGGTCGGCAGGCTGTCGACGCTGTGCGGATGGGACAGGGCCTTGTTCTCGCTGGCCAGGGCCGCAGCGGTGACCTGGGCAATCATGAAGCCGGAGTTGACCCCACCGTTTTCCACGAGGAACGGCGGCAGTTGCGACATGTGCTTGTCCATCATCAGCGAGATGCGACGCTCGCTCAGCGAACCGATCTCGGCGATGGCCAGGGCCATGTTGTCGGCGGCCATGGCCACCGGTTCGGCGTGGAAGTTGCCGCCGGAAATCACATCACCCTGCTCGGCGAACACCAGCGGGTTGTCGGACACCGCGTTGGCCTCGACGGCCAGCACTTCGGCGGCCTGGCGCAGCTGGGTCAGGCAGGCACCCATGACCTGCGGCTGGCAGCGCAGCGAGTACGGGTCCTGGACCTTGCCGCAGTTTTCGTGGGAGGCAGATACCTCGCTGCCGTCACTGAGCAGGTCGCGGTAGCAGGCAGCGGCATCGATCTGCCCGCGCTGGCCACGGGCGGCGTGGATGCGGGCATCGAACGGCGAGCGCGAGCCGAGCACCGCTTCCACGGTCAGGCCGCCGCAGGCGACGGCGGCGGCGAACAGGTCCTCGGCTTCGAACAGGCCACGCAGGGCGTAGGCGGTCGAGGCCTGGGTGCCGTTGAGCAGTGCCAGCCCTTCCTTGGCCGCCAGGGTCAGCGGCTCCAGGCCGGCGACTGCCAGGGCTTCCACCGCCGGCAGCCACTCACCCTTGTAGCGCGCCTTGCCTTCGCCGAGCAGGACCAGCGACATGTGCGCCAGTGGCGCGAGGTCGCCGGAGGCGCCCACCGAGCCCTTCAGCGGGATATGCGGATAGACCTCGGCGTTGACCAGGGCGATCAGCGCGTCGATCACCTTGCGCCGGATCCCGGAGAAACCGCGGCTCAGGCTGTTGATCTTGAGCACCATGATCAACCGCACCATGGCGTCGTCCAGCGGCGCGCCGATGCCGGCAGCGTGGGACAGCACCAGCGAGCGCTGGAGGTTTTCCAGGTCGTGGCTGGCGATGCGGGTCGAGGCCAGCAGGCCGAAGCCGGTGTTGATGCCGTAGGCGGTACGGTCCTCGGCGAGGATCTGTTCGACACAGGCGACGCTGGCGTCGATCTGCGCCGCGGCACTGGCGACCAGGCTCAGGCGCGCGGGTTTCTCGTAGACACCGCGCAGTTCGGCGAGGCTGACCTGGCCGGGAATCAAATTGAAGACGTGCATGTTCTGGCTCCTTGTCGTGGTTTCAGAGCAGCGCCGGCAGGATGTGCCGGGGCAGTTGCGGCTGTTTGAGCAACGCGGCCGTGGTGGCGATGTCCGGCGCCAGCCAACGGTCCTGCAGGTAGGCCGGAACCCGTTCGCGCAGCAGTTGCCAGGCGCGTCCGGTGCCCGCGCCGAAGCGCTGCTCCTTGAGGAATTCGAAGGCCTGGGCCGCCAGCAGGTACTCGATGGCGAGGATCTGCGTGCAGTTTTCCAGGGCCCGGTGCAGCTTGAGCGCGGCGCTGGTGCCGAGGCTCAGGTGGTCTTCCTGCAGGCCCGAGGTGACGAAGTTGTCGACCACCGCCGGCTGCGCCAGCTGACGGTTCTCGGCGCACAGCGAAGCGGCGACGTACTGGACGATCATCATCCCGGAGTTGACCCCCGGTTCGCTGACCAGGAATGCCGGCAGCCCGCTGACATGCGGGTTGACCAGACGATCCAGGCGCCGCTCGGCGATCGCGCCGATCTCCGCCACCGCCACCGCCAGCAGGTCGGCGGCCATGGCCACGGACTGGCCGTGCGGGTTGGCCTGGGACATCACCCGGAACGCCTCCGGGGTGCCCAGCAGCAGCGGATTGTCGGTGGCCGAGTTGAGCTCGGTCTCGACCTGCCGCACGGCATGGGCCAACTGGTCGCGGGAGGCCCCGTGGACCTGCGGGATGGAACGGATGCTCAGGGCGTCCTGGGTGCGGATGCCCTTGCTGCTGGCGATCACTTCGCTGCCGTCCAGCAGCGCGCGCAGGTTGGCGCCGACCTGCTGCATGCCCGGGTGGGGCTTGAGGGCGATGATCTCTTCGTCGAAGGCCGCGATCTGTCCGCGCTGCGCCTCGAAACTCATCGCCGCGATGATATCGGCCCACTCCAGCAGGTGCGTGGCGTCGGCCAGGGCCAGGCAGCTCAGGCCGGTCATGCACGGCGTGCCGTTGACCAGGCACAGGCCGTCCTTGGCGCCCAGTTGCACCGGGGCCAGGCCTTCCTCGGCCAGGGCCGCGGCGGCATCGACGATCTGTCCGCGATAGCTGACCTTGCCCACGCCGAGCAGGCAGATGCCGACATGGGCCATATGGGTCAGGTAACCCACCGAGCCCTGGGACGGCACCTGCGGGGTGATCCCGCGCTCCAGCAGGGCCAGCAGCGCTTCCACCACCGGGCGCTGGATCCCCGACTTGCCATGGCTGAAGTTGACGATGGCGGTGCAGATGATCGCCCGAGTCTGCTCGTCGCTGAGTACCGGACCGACACCGCAGGCGTGGCTGAGCAGGGTGTTGCGCGACAGCTGGCTGAGTTGCTCGCCCTGCAGGGCGACGTTGCACAGCGCCCCCAGGCCGGTATTGACGCCGTAGGCACGCTCGCCGCTTTCGACGATGCGGCGAACGATGGCCTGGGCATTCTCGATCCGCGCCCAGGCGCTGTACGACAGGCTGAGGCTGGCGCCGTGGCGCGCCACGGCGACGATGTCCTGCCAGCGCAACGGGGCGTCGGCGATCAGCACATTCTCTTGCGGCATGGCGGTCCTCATACGGTGGCGGCGCGGCGCTGGACGAAGCGGTCGACGTACTCGTCCGCCGGCGAATGGAGAATCTCCCGCGGCGTGCCGACCTGGATCAGCCGCCCGTCCTTGAGGATCGCGATACGGTTGCCGATGCGCACGGCTTCATCGAGGTCATGGGTGATGAACACGATGGTCTTGTGCAGGGTTTTCTGCAGTTCCAGCAACTGGTCCTGCATTTCCGCGCGGATCAGCGGGTCGAGGGCGCTGAAGGCCTCGTCCATGAGGATGATGTCGGTGTCCGCGGCCAGGGCCCGGGCCAGGCCGACGCGCTGGCGCATGCCGCCGGAAAGCTGGTGCGGATAGGACTTCTCGTAGCCCTTCAGGCCCACGGTGGTGATCCAGTGCTGGGCGCGCTCGGCGCACAGCTGCTTGCTCTCGCCGCGGATCTTCAGGCCGTAGGCGACGTTCTCCAGCACGGTCTTGTGCGGCAGCAGGCCGAAGCTCTGGAAGACCATGCTGATCTTGCGCCGGCGAAACTGGCGCAGGGCTTCCATGTCGTACTGCAGGATGTCCTCGCCATCCACCAGGATCGCGCCGCTGGTGGGGTCGATCAGGCGGTTGAAGTGACGCACCAGGGTCGACTTGCCGGAACCGGACAGGCCCATGATGACGAAAATCTCGCCGGCGCCGATGGACAGCGACAGGTCGTTGACCCCCACCACGCAGCCGGTCTTGGCCAGTACCTGCTCCTTGCTGTGCGACTCGCCGATCAGACGCAGCGCCTCGGCGGAACGCTCGCCGAAGATCTTGAAGACGTTCTTCACTTCGATCTTGTTCATGGCAGCCGTACTCATTTGCTCACCTCATGCCGCGCCCGGCCGTAGGCCTGGGTGATGCGGTCGATCACCACCGCGAGAATCACGATTGCCAGCCCGGCTTCCAGGCCGCGACCGACGTTCAGGGTCTGAATGCCCACCAGTACGTCCTCGCCGAGGCCGCGGGCGCCGATCATCGAGGCGATCACCACCATCGACAGGGCCATCATGGTGGTCTGATTGATGCCCGCCATGATGCTCGGCAGGGCCAGCGGCAGCTGCACGCCGAACAGTTGCTGCCAGCGGTTGGCGCCGAAGGCGTTGATCGCTTCCATGACTTCGCCATCGACCTGGCGGATGCCCAGGTCGGTGAGGCGGATCAGCGGCGGCGCGGCGTAGATCACCGTGGCGAAGATCGCCGGGACCTTGCCCAGGCCGAACAGCATCAGCACCGGGATCAGGTACACGAAGCTGGGCATGGTCTGCATGATGTCGAGCAGCGGCATCAGCACGGCGCGCAGGCGGTCGCTGCGCGCCGAGAGGATGCCCAGGGGGATGCCGATCAGCACCGAGATCAGCGTCGCCACCAGCATCAGCGCCAGGGTCTGCATGAGCTTGTCCCACAGCCCCACCGCCCCTACCAGGAACAGCAGGCCGACGATCACCACGGTCGGCAGCACGCGGCGGGTGGCGTGCCAGGCGACCAGGCCGACCACCGCCAGCATCAGCCACCAGGGCGTGGCCCGCAGCAGGCCTTCGAGGTTGACGATGGCCCAGAGCAGGGTGTCGGAGATCTGCCGGAACACATCACCGTAGTTGGTCACCAGCGCATCGACCCAGCCGTTGACCCAGTCGGCGATGGAGAAGGTAAAGTTTTCGGGGAACATAGGGTTCACTCATCACTCATCAGGTGGAAAAGGTGCTCAGAGCGCCGCGTCGATTTTCTTCGCCGCGTCTTCGCTGACCCACGCATGCCAGATTTCAGGATGTTCCTTGAGGAAGGCTTTTGCCAGCTTCGGCGACTCGATGCGCTCCTTGCTCATGCGCGCCAGGTTCTGGTTGAGCAGGTCGATCGGCAGGTTGACCTTCTCCAGCACCGCGACCAGCTCCGGAGCGCCCTCGTGGAAGGCTTTCGACAGGCCGACCTTGATGCTCACGCTCTTGTCGACACCGGGCTTTTCATCCAGTTTGATCAGGTCCACCTGGCCCATCAGCGGGGTCGGGGTCCAGTAATAGAAGAGGATCGGCTCGCCGCGCTTGTAGCTCGACAGCACTGCCGCATCCAGTGCCGGGCCGGTGCCCGGGCGGAAATTGGTGTAGCTGTTTTCCAGGCCGTAGTCCTTGAGCATCGCCGAGTTGTCCAGCTCGCAGGTCCAGCCGGCCGGGCAGTTGTAGAAACGCCCCTTGGACGGCTCTTCCGGGTCCTTGAACACCGTCGCGTACTGGCCCAGGTCGGCGATGGCCTTGAGGTTCGGCGCCTTGGCTTCGAGCTTGCGCTTGGCATCGCCCTCGACCACATAGCGCGGTACGTACCAACCTTCGACGGCACCGACCACCGGGGCGCCGACGCCGACCACCTTGCCGGCGGCCTCGGCCTTTTTCCACACCTCGCTGCGGCCGACCCACTCCTCGGCGAAGACCTGGATGTCATTGGTGCCCAGGGCGTTCTCCATGGTGATGGAGTTGCCCGGCAGGCTGTCGGTTTCGCAGCCGTAGCCGTTCTTCAGGACGAACTGCATGACGTCGGTCAGCAGCATCCCGCTTTCCCAGTTCAGTCCGGCGAATTTCACCGCCTTGCCGGACTCGCACCAGCCGGCGGCCTGGCTACCGCCCGACAGACTCAACAGGCCAAGGGCACACAGCGACGCAAGCAGGGTCTTGTTGGTTTTCATTGCATGACGCTCCCAAACAGGAAAGTGGATATCGGCAGTTCAGCGGCCCTTGGGCCAGGCGCCCGGTCGTCCCGTCCATGAAACGCCGCGACGAGGGCCGTGTGCACGGCCCCCGCGACGCGGATCAGCCGGTGATCATCGGCAGGTTCAGGCCCTGCTCTTTGGCACAGTCGATTGCAATCTGGTAGCCGGCGTCGGCGTGACGCATCACACCGGTGCCTGGGTCGTTGGTCAGCACGCGGGCAATACGCTCGGCCGCTTCATCGCTGCCGTCGCAGACGATGACCATGCCCGAGTGTTGCGAGAAGCCCATGCCCACGCCACCGCCGTGGTGCAGGGAGACCCAGGTGGCACCGCTGGCGGTGTTCAGCAGGGCATTGAGCAGCGGCCAGTCGGACACGGCATCGGAACCGTCCTGCATCGCTTCGGTTTCGCGGTTCGGGCTGGAGACCGAGCCGGAGTCGAGGTGATCGCGACCGATAACGATAGGCGCGGAAAGCTCACCGCGACGGACCATTTCGTTGAATGCCAGGCCCAGCTTGGCGCGCAGGCCCAGGCCGACCCAGCAGATACGTGCCGGCAGACCCTGGAAGCTGATGCGCTCGCGGGCCATGTCCAGCCAGTTGTGCAGGTGGGCGTCGTCCGGGATCAGTTCCTTGACCTTGGCGTCGGTCTTGTAGATGTCCTCGGCGTTGCCCGACAGCGCGGCCCAGCGGAACGGCCCGATGCCGCGGCAGAACAGCGGACGGATGTAGGCCGGGACGAAACCGGGGAAGTCGAAGGCATTGGCGACGCCCTCTTCTTTCGCCATCTGGCGGATGTTGTTGCCGTAGTCGAAGGTCGGGATACCCTGCTTCTGGAAGTCCAGCATGGCCTGTACGTGCACGGCCATGGACTGCTTGGCGGCCTTGACCACTGCGGCCGGCTCGGTTTTCGCGCGGTCGCGGTACTGCTCCCAGGTCCAGCCGGCCGGCAGGTAGCCGTTCAGGGGGTCGTGGGCGCTGGTCTGGTCGGTGACCATGTCCGGACGCACGCCACGCTTGATCAGTTCCGGGAGGATTTCCGCGGCGTTGCCCAGCAGGGCGATGGAGATGGCCTTGCCTTCGGCGGTGTAGCGGGCGATGCGCGCCAGGGCGTCGTCGAGGTCCTTGGCCTGCTCGTCGACGTAGCGGCTGGACAGGCGGAAGTCGATACGGCTCTGCTGGCATTCGATGTTCAGCGAGCAGGCGCCGGCCAGGGTCGCGGCCAGTGGCTGGGCGCCGCCCATGCCGCCGAGGCCGGCGGTCAGTACCCATTTGCCCTTGAGGTTGCCGTCGTAGTGCTGGCGACCGGCTTCGACGAAGGTTTCGTAGGTGCCCTGGACGATGCCCTGGCTACCGATGTAGATCCAGCTGCCGGCGGTCATCTGGCCGTACATGGCCAGGCCCTTGGCATCCAGTTCGTTGAAGTGTTCCCAGTTGGCCCAGTGCGGTACCAGGTTGGAGTTGGCGATCAGCACGCGCGGGGCATTGGCGTGGGTCTTGAACACGCCGACCGGCTTGCCGGACTGCACCAGCAGGGTCTCGTCGTCGTTCAGGTGGGTCAGGCTCTCGACGATCTTGTCGTAGCACGCCCAGTTGCGCGCCGCACGACCGATGCCGCCGTAGACCACCAGTTCTTTCGGGTTCTCCGCCACTTCCGGGTCGAGGTTGTTCATCAGCATGCGTAGCGGGGCTTCGGTCAGCCAGCTCTTGGCGGTGAGCTTGTTGCCGCGGGGGGCGCGGATTTCGACGTCACGGAATTTGTTCAGGTTGTTGTCAGTCACGAAAGGGCTCCTCGAGCGATCTATCCAATCCCAACCAGGCGGTGGGCCAGCGGCGTTTACGAACAGCGCGGAGGGGACGGCCTATCCACTCATACGCACACATCTTTACTTGTACATACAAGCATATGCAATTGGATTGCCAACCCTTGGAACGGCTTCATCAAAAAAACTCGGCGCATGCCTACAGCCCTTGTGGAACAAGGCCGGGAAATCTTGCAGAGGAGAATGGAGAGGAACGGAGGGAGCAGTGGGGACCAAGGCGGCATTGCGCCACCTTGGGGCATTCGGTAACAAAGTGTGCGCGGGTGGTGCGTTACCCGGAAACAGCGGTGAGTTCGATCAGGCAGCAGCGACCGGTGATATCCAGGGTGCGCAGTTGCTCGTTGTCCTGCAGATAAAGGCAGTCGTACAGACCGAGCGTCTGCTCCGGCTGACCGCTGACGCCGATCTGCAACGAAGCCTGGGCACTGAACAGCAGCAGCGTGCTGGCGGAACTGAACACCCGGCTGTAGCCGCTGAACCACTGCAGGCGCGCACGGTAACGCTGCGGCGCGTAGATCAGGTTGAAATCACGGATCGGCCCGCCCAGCAGGCGGCAACTGACCTGGCTCTCACCACTGAACACATAGGCATCGAACGGCAGCAGGGCGCGGCTCGGCTGACCATCGACCTGCAGGACCATGCCATCGCCCTGCAACACGGTGATGATCCGCTGGTAACCGGCGAAGCTGGAGAAGTCACCGGACTCGCCGATGTCGGCGATCGACAGGCGCCAGCCGAAACCTTCGAGGCCCTGGCCGGCGTCGCGGGTGATCTCTTCGGTGCTGCCGCCGCCATTCTTCCACGGCATGCGCGGGTAGTCGGCGGCGCGTAACAGGGTCAACTCGGTCATTTGCTGAAGCGTCCTTCGAGGCGATGGCGGGAACCGGGGTGGATCAGTCGCGCGGCCGTGACCGGCTGGCGGCCCGACCAGGTACGACGGCGGATCAGCAGGCAGGGCTCGCTGTGTTCGATCTGCAGCAGGCTGCATTCATAGGCATCGGCGAGGATCGCCTCGACCACGTGCTCGCCTTCGGTCAGCGGCGCGACCTGGGACAGGTAGGCATAGGGCGTCTGCCGGGTGAAATCCTGATTGAGGTAGTCCGGGGCGATCTGTGCGTTGACGTAGCGGTCTTCGATCTGCACTGCCACGCCGTTTTCGTAGTGCACGATCAACGAATGGAAGACCCGCTGGCCTTCGCGCATGTCCAGGGCCAGGGCACGCTCGGAACCGGCGACTTCCTCGGCCAGGGTCACCACCTGGCAGCTGTGCTGGTGACCGCGGGCGGCGATCTCGTCGGCAATGTTGTGCACGTCGAACAGCGCCGAGTGCGTCTTCGGTTCGGCGACGAAAGTACCAACGCCCTGCATGCGCACCAGCAACCCCTCGGCGGTCAGTTCACGCAGGGCACGGTTGATGGTCATGCGGCTGAAGCCCAGTTCGTTGACCAGTTCGCTTTCCGAGGGCACCCGATGGTGCGGCGGCCAGGTGCCGCTCTCGATCTGCTGGACGATCATCTGTTTGACCCGGGCATACAGCGGCGCCGGCCCCTCGCCCATCTGGGCAACCAGCTTGGAGACAGGAGGTTTCGGCACTGGAAAAGTCCTTGTTCTATTGAATGAACGGTAGCTTGCCGGAGTTTACCCAGCAGGCAAACGTCTGTATATGTATATACAAATAAACAGAACGAGGTGCCGTGTCGATGTCCGTCTTCTTTGCCGAACGCGCTCTGTTGCCCGGTGGCTGGGCTGAAAACGTCAGGATCGAGGTCGGCGCCGATGGCCTGCTGACGTCGATCCAGGCCGACGCTTCGTCGGACGGCGCGGAAAAACTCGCCGGCCCGCTGCTGCCGGGCATGCCCAACCTGCACTCGCATGCCTTCCAGCGCGCCATGGCCGGGCTGGCGGAAGTCGCCGGCAATCCCAACGACAGCTTCTGGACCTGGCGCGAGCTGATGTACCGCCTGGTCGGCAAGATCAGCCCCGAGCAACTGCAGGTGATCGCCCGCCAGCTGTACATCGAGATGCTCAAGGCGGGCTACACCTCGGTCGCCGAATTCCACTACGTCCACCATGACCCGCAGGGCAAGCCCTACGCCGACCCGACCGAACTGTCCCGACGCATCAGCGCCGCGGCCAGCCAGAGCGGCATCGGCCTGACCCTGCTGCCGGTGCTCTACAGCCACTCGGGCTTCGGCGGCCAGGCCCCGAACGAGGGCCAGCGGCGCTTCATCAACGGCACCGAGCAGTACCTCGATCTGCAGGCGCGACTGCAAGCGGTGCTGGCCGCGCAACCGGCCCAGGGCCTGGGGCTGTGCTTCCACTCGCTGCGTGCGGTGACGCCAGAGCAGATCGCCAGCGTGCTGGCCGCCAGCGACAAGGCCTGCCCGGTGCATATCCACATCGCCGAACAGCAGAAGGAAGTGAACGACTGCCTGGCCTGGAGCGGGCGTCGGCCGATCCAGTGGCTGTACGACAACGTCGAGGTGGACCAGCGCTGGTGCCTGGTGCATGCCACCCATGCCGAAGCCGATGAAGTGACGGCGATGGCCAGGAGCCGGGCGATCGCCGGGCTGTGCCTGACCACCGAGGCGAACCTCGGTGACGGGATCTTCCCGGCCGTGGACTTCCTCGCCCAGGGTGGGCGCATGGGCATCGGTTCGGACAGCCATGTGTCGCTGAGCGTGGTGGAGGAACTGCGCTGGCTGGAGTACGGCCAGCGCCTGCGCGATCAGCGGCGCAACCGCCTGTATGGCGCGGCGCAGCCGATGGTCGGGCGCACCCTGTTCGATGCCGCGCTGGATGGCGGTGCGCAGGCGCTGGGGCAGGCCATCGGCGAACTGGCCGTGGGCAAGCGCGCCGACTGGCTGGTGCTGGACGGCGTGGACCCGTATATCGCCACCGCCGATGGCGACAACATCCTCAACCGCTGGCTGTTTGCCGGCGGGGATCGGCAGGTGCGGGATGTGATGGTGAATGGGCGGTGGGTGGTCAGGCAGGGGCGGCATGCGGATGAAGAGGACAGTGCCCTTGCGTTTACCGGCGTCCTGAAAGAGCTGCTTGGCTGATTCTGGGACCGCAAAGCGGTCCCAATCACGGTTTCCGGGCCATATCCCGATCCGCAACCCGCCACACCAGCCGCGTCGTGTCATACCCCTGCTGCCGCGCCTTGGCCAGCAGGCTCTCGCGCTCCACCGCCGGCAAGTTCGGGGTCCGCGACAGCAACCACAGGTACTTGCGATCCGGGTTGCCCACCAGCGCCGTCTGGTAGTCGCTGCTCACATACAGCACCCAGTAGTTGCCCCTGGGCGCGCCGGGCAATTTCATGAACCAGTTGTCGAACTGCACCCACAGCTTGTCGGTCTTGCCCGGCACCTGCGGCGTGGCACTGCCGCTGGCTTCCTGCCATTTGCCCTCGAGGGTCAGGCAGCGATTGAGCACCCCGACGCTGCCATCGACGCGCAGGTTGTAGTGCGCTTCGGACTGCGCACAGTCGCGCTGGAAATACATCGGCAGACGCGCCAGCTCGTACCACTTGCCCTGGTAACGCTTGAAATCGACGCGATCCACCGTCTTCGGCGGCACGGGCCCGACGTCCGGCGTGGCGCAACCGGCCAGCGCCAGCACCGCGCAACCGGCCAGCAGCGCACGACGAATCATTTCAGTCCCTGCCCCGCGTACATCAGCACCTTGTCGCCGGCGTACTGGACACTGATGAAGGTCTTTTCATCACCCCAGGTGCAGCTGGACACACCGAGGGCGCCGGAGCATTCGGTCGGGCTGCCCAGCAGGCTCTCGACCTCGGCCTTGCTCATACCGGTCTTGAGCTTGGAATAGTTTTCCTGGTTGAGCTTGCTGCACGCAGCCAGCAACACGCACAGGGACAACAGGGCGACGGAACGCAACGACATGAAGGGGTACTCCTGGGAATGAAGGTGACAGGGCCAGACCGCTGCCGACAGCTTAGAAGGATAAATCTCACTCCGGTTCCCGAAGGCCCCCGCTTTCAATCCCGCGCAATCGTTCACCTTTTGTCGGCTGCTGGCGGAACCGATTAATCTTTTTCCTGCGGCGGACGACACAGGAGGCGCTGCGGCGGATTGCCGCGCCCCTTCCGTGAATTGCGTGACCTCGAAATGACCAAGAACCTGAAATTCAGCCACAAGATCCTGGTGGCGGCCGCCCTCATCGTGGTGCTGGCCTTCACCTGCTTCGTCCTGTTCAACGATTACCGCCAACGCCAGTCCCTGCGGGCCGGCACCGAAGCCTCGATGCAGGAACTGGGTACCCTGACCGCCGGCAACATCCGCAGCTGGCTGGACAGCCGCATCCAGATCCTCGCCTCCTTCGCCCAGCAGGTGGCTGTCGACGGTCCCGGCAAGGACGCCCTGAACCGCAGCCTGGCGCTGCCGGTGTACAACGCCAACTTCGCCCTCACCTACTTTGGCGGCAAGGACGGCGCCATGCAGTCGGTCCCGGTCGGCAACCGTCCCGCCGACTACGACCCGCGGGTGCGCGGCTGGTACAAGAGCGCCACGGCCGCCGGCCAGACCATCGTCACCGAGCCGTACATCTCCGCCTCCATGGGCAAGCTGGTGGTGACCATCGCCACCCCGGTGCAGCAGGCTGGTCAGCAGATCGGCGTCGCCGGCGCCGACACCGCCCTGGATACCATCAGCGCGATCATCAACTCGCTGAATTTCGACGGCCACGGCCACGCCTTCATCGTCAACGGCGACGGCAAGATCCTCATCCACCCCAAGGGCGAGCTGGCCCTGAAAACCCTGGCGGAAGCTTATCCACAGGGCGCGCCGGTGATCGGCAAGGGCATGAAGGAAGTCGAGATCGACGGCCGCGCGCAGTTCATCAGCTTCACTCACGTCGACGGTGTGCCATCGGCGGACTGGTATGTCGCCCTGGTCCTCGACCAGGACGCCGCCTTCGCCATGCTCGGCGAGCTGCGCAGCTCGGCGGTGGTGGCGACCATCGCCGCGGTGCTGATCATCATCGCCCTGCTCGGCGTACTGATCCGCGTGCTGATGGAACCGCTGCACGTGATGGGCCGGGCCATGCATGACATCGCCGAGGGCAAGGGCGACCTGACCCGCCGCCTGAACATCCACGCCCACGACGAATTCGGCACCCTGGGCCAGTCGTTCAACCGCTTCGTCGAGCGCATTCACGAATCGATCCGCGAAGTGTCCTCGGCCACCGGCCAGGTCAACGAGGTCGCCCTGCGCGTGATCAGCGCGTCCAATGCCTCGATCCACAACGCCGACCAGCAGTCGAGCCGCACCAGCAGCGTGGCCGCGGCGATCAACGAACTGGGCGCCGCAGCCCAGGAAATCGCCCAGAACGCCGCCCTCGCCTCGCAGCATTCCAGCGCTGCGCGCGGCCTGGCCGAAGACGGTCAGCAGGTGGTCGAGCAGACCATCGAGGTGATGAACCAGCTATCGGCGAAGATCAGCGACTCCTGCGGCAATATCGAGACGCTCAACGCCAATACGGTGAACATCGGGCAGATCCTCGAAGTGATCGCCGGTATCTCCCAGCAGACCAACCTGCTGGCGCTCAACGCCGCTATCGAAGCGGCGCGGGCTGGCGAGGCGGGTCGTGGCTTCGCGGTGGTGGCGGACGAAGTGCGCAACCTCGCCCACCGCACCCAGGACTCGGCGCAGCAGGTGCAACGGATCATCGAGGAACTGCAATCCGGCGCCCAGGTGGCGGTGAGCACCATGACCGAGAGCCAGCAGCACAGCCAGCACAGCGTGGGCATCGCCAACCAGGCGGGCGAACGCCTGGGCAGCGTGACCCAGCGCATTGGCGAGATCGACGGGATGAACCAGTCGGTCGCCACTGCCACCGAGGAACAGACCGCCGTGGTGGAGTCGATCAATGTCGACATCACCGAGATCAATACGCTGAACCAGGAAGGTGTGGAAAACCTGCAGGCGACCTTGCGTGCCTGCAACGACCTGGAGCATCAGGTCGAGCGGTTGAAGCACCTCGTAGGTAGCTTCAGGATCTGAACTGCCCTGCAGGAGCGTGGCTTGCCCGCGAAGGACCTGTAGGAGCTGGCTTGCCTGCGAAGGACCGCGCAGCGGTCCCAGACCTCAACGCTATCTGGGACCGCTGCGCGGTCCTTCGCGGTGGTTCGTCACACGACAAGCCACGCTCCTACGAGGTTGGCGCGGCTCCTAGAACCGGGAACCCGGCTCCAGCAGGAAATCCATCTCTTCACTGGTACTCGGCCGCCCCAGCACCAGGTTGCGGTGCGGGAAGCGCCCGAACCGGGCAATCACCCGCTGGTGCTGCTCGGCATAGTCGAGGAAGCCTTCGAACAGGCGACGATCCGCCGCCGGCTGCGCCGCCAGCAGGGCCTGGTAGCGCTCGACGCAGATGTTCTGCCAGTCCAGCACCTCGGCATGCTCCAGCACCAGCAGGATGAACACCCGCTGCAGCGGCAGCAGCTGGTAATCCCAGGCCCGATCCAGGCCCTGCATCACCAGCACCTGAGCGCGCCGGTCGCCGTCGAAGGCGCGCGGCGTGTCGCGGTGGATCATGCGCGGCAACTGGTCCAGCAGCAGGACCAGCCCCAGCCAGCCCTGCGGACTCTGCAGCCACTCGTCCAGACCACC
Organism: Pseudomonas sp. zfem002; assembly: GCF_032621685.1. Lineage (NCBI taxonomy): Bacteria > Pseudomonadati > Pseudomonadota > Gammaproteobacteria > Pseudomonadales > Pseudomonadaceae > Pseudomonas > Pseudomonas sp. zfem002. The sequence continues at coordinate 107,318 of NZ_JAVYJH010000010.1, forward strand.
GGCCAGGGCCTGCTCGACCAGCGGGCCGAAGCGCTCCTGCGCCTCGGCGTCGTGGTGCTTGCCGAACCACAGCGTGCTCTTCTCGTCAGCCACGTCCTGGGGACTGGTGCCCCATCCGAACCACCACTCCAGCAACGGCTGCCAAGGTGCGAGCATGGCTGTTTACTCCTGGTGATAACCGGTGACGCGCTGGACTTCCTCTTTCGAACCGAGGAATACCGCCACGCGCTGGTGCAGGCTGTCCGGCTGGATGTCGAGGATGCGCTGGGTACCGTCGGTGGACGCACCACCGGCCTGCTCGATGATGAAGGACATCGGGTTGGCTTCGTACATCAGTCGCAGCTTGCCCGGCTTGCCCGGCTCACGGGCGTCGCGCGGGTACATGAACAGGCCGCCGCGGGTCAGGATGCGGTGCACGTCGGCAACCATCGAAGCGATCCAGCGCATGTTGTAGTTCTTCTTCAACGGGCCGGTCTCGCCTTCCAGCAGCTCGCCGACGTAGCGCTTGACCGGGGCTTCCCAGTGACGCTGGTTGGACATGTTGATGGCGAACTCGGCGGTGGTTTCCGGCACCTTGATGTTCTCGTGGGTCAGGACGAAGCTGCCCAGCTCGCGGTCCAGGGTGAAGCCCTTGACGCCGTTGCCCAGGGTCAGGATCAGCATGGTCTGCGGACCGTAGATCGCGTAACCGGCGGCGACCTGCTTGGTGCCCGGCTGGAGGAAGGCCTTTTCGTTCAGGCTTTCGTTCTGGCTCAGGTACTCGTTGGGGCAGCGCAGCACCGAGAAGATGGTGCCGACGGAGACGTTGACGTCGATGTTCGACGAGCCGTCCAGCGGGTCGAAGACCAGCAGGTAGGCGCCTTTCGGGTACTTGCCGGGAATCTGGTAGGCATTGTCCATCTCTTCCGAGGCCATGCCGGCCAGGTGACCGCCCCACTCGTTGGCTTCGAGGAGGATGTCGTTGGAGATCACGTCCAGCTTCTTCTGGACTTCGCCCTGCACGTTCTCGGTGCCCATGCTGCCCAGCACGCCACCGAGGGCGCCCTTGGACACGTTGTGGCTGATTTCCTTGCATGCGCGCGCCACCACTTCGATGAGGAAGCGCAGATCGGCAGGGGTGCTGTTGCTACGGGTCTGCTCAATCAGATAGCGACTCAGGGTAACGCGGGACATGTATGGCTCCGGAGGATTGGGGAGGAAAAAATCCCACGCAGTTTACAGGGAGAGCACGGCGCGGGCGAGCAGTAGGACAGCCCTGCCCGATCAGACGACACATTCGGCGTCTGGTTCCCGCCGCCCGCCGCGCCGCTGCCGTTCATTCCAGGGCGGTCCAGATCTCCCGGGCGTACTCGCCGATGGTCCGGTCCGAGGAGAACCAGCCCATCCGCGCGGTATTGAGCACCGCCGAGCGCCACCAGCGGTTGGGCTCGTGCCAGAGTTCGTCGACCCGCCGCTGCGCCTCCCAGTACGCATCGAAATCGGCGCAGAGCAGGAAGCGGTCGTAGGCCACCAGCGAATCCACCAGGCCGACGTAGCGCGCCGGGTCGTCCGGCGAGAACACCCCGCCACGGATCGCCTGGAGCACATCGTTGAGCCGGTGCGAGGCGCCGATGATCGGGCTGGCGCCGAAATCGCCGTTGCGCTTGCGGCTTTCCACCTGCTGCGCGGTCAGGCCGAAGATGAACATGTGCTCGGCGCCTACCTGCTCGCACATTTCCACGTTGGCACCGTCGAGGGTGCCGATGGTCAGCGCGCCATTGAGGCCGAACTTCATGTTGCTGGTGCCCGAGGCCTCATAGCCGGCGGTGGAGATCTGCTCGGAGAGGTCCGCCGCCGGAATGATGCTTTCCGCCAGGCTGACGTTGTAGTTGGGCAGGAACACCACCTTGAGCAGGCCGCGCACGGTGGGGTCGTTGTTGACCACCTGGGCGATGTCGTTGGCCAGCTTGATGATCAGCTTGGCCTGGTGATAGCTGGCCGCCGCCTTGCCGGCGAAGATCTTCACCCGCGGCACCCAGTCGGTGCCCGGCTCGGCGCGGATCGCCTGGTACAGGGCGACGGTATGCATCAGGTTGAGCAACTGGCGCTTGTACTCGTGGATCCGTTTGACCTGGACGTCGAACATCGCTTCCGGATTGACCGTGATGCCCAGGCGTTCCTGGATGATGCTCGCCAGGGCGCGCTTGCTGTGCAGGCGCTGCTCGGCGAATTTCTTGCGGAACGCCGGCTTGTCGGCAAAGGGTTCGAGGCCGCGCAGCTTGGTTTCCGGGTTGTCCAGCACGTCATCGCCCAGGGCATCCATGAGCATGTGGGTCAACGCCGGGTTGGCCTGGTACAACCAGCGGCGGAAGGTGATGCCGTTGGTCTTGTTGTTGATCCGCTCCGGGTAGAGCTTGTGCAGCTCGGCGAACACCGTGCTGCGCATCAGCTTGGTGTGCAGCGCCGACACGCCGTTGACGCTGTGCGAGCCGAGGAACGCCAGGTTGCCCATGCGCACCCGCCGGCCGTTGTCTTCCTCGATCAGCGACACCGCGCGCAGCACGTCGAAGTCGTGGATGCCTTTGGCCCGCAGGGCATCGATATGGTAGGCGTTGATCAGGTAGATGATCTGCATGTGCCGCGGCAGCATGCGCTCCATCAGGCCGACCGCCCAGGTCTCCAGCGCTTCCGGCAGCAGGGTGTGGTTGGTGTAGGCAAGCGTGTTCACCGTCAGGCGCCAGGCGGTATCCCACGGCACCTCGTGCTGGTCCACCAGCAGGCGCATCAGCTCGGCCACGGCGATCGACGGGTGGGTGTCGTTGAGCTGGATGGCCGCCTGCTCGGGCAGGTTGAGCAGGCTGTCGTGCATGTTCAGGTGGCGGCGCAGCAGGTCCTGCAGCGAGGCCGAGACGAAGAAGTACTCCTGGCGCAGGCGCAGCTCCTGGCCGGCCTCGGTGCTGTCGGCCGGGTACAGCACCCGGGAAATGCTTTCGGCGCGGGCCACTTCGGCCACCGCGCCCAGGTGGTCGCCGGCGTTGAAGCGCTCCAGGTGCAGCTCCTCCAGGGCCCGCGCGCGCCACAGGCGCAGGGTGTTGACGCTGGCGCCGCGCCAGCCGACCACCGGAGTGTCATAGGCCACCGCGCGCACGGTTTCCGCCGGCCACCAGACCTGGCGCGGCTCGCCGTCGCCGCCGCTGACGGTTTCGACGCGACCGCCGAAGCTGATCGGGTAGATCACCTCGGCCCGTTCGAATTCCCAGGGGTTGCCGAAGTCCAGCCAGTTCTCGGTCTGCTCCTGCTGCCAGCCATCGACCACCGCCTGGCGAAACAGACCGTGCTCATAGCGGATGCCATAACCATGGGCGGCGATGCCGAGGGTCGACATGCTTTCCATGAAGCACGCCGCCAGACGCCCGAGGCCACCGTTGCCCAGCGCCGCGTCCGGTTCCAGCAGGCGGATGCGTTCGAGATCGACATCCAGCCCCTCCAGGGCTTCGCGGGCCACGTCCAGCAGGCCAAGGTTGCTCAGGCTGTCGTACAGCAGGCGGCCGATGAGGAATTCGAGGGAGAGGTAATAAACGCGCTTCTGGCTCTTGCGATAGATCTGCCGGGTGTGGTCCATCCAGTGATCGACCATGTGGTCCCTGGCCGCCAGGGCGATGGCTTCGAACCAGTCATGGTCGAAAGCGTGTTCCGGGTCCTTGCCGACCGCATAGGTCAGTTTTTCCAGCACAGCGGTGCGAAATGCCGCCACCTCTGCGTCACGAGCATTCGATTCCTGAGACATGCGGTGTCCTCGGGCGAGTTTGGCGATTGCGGATGGAGATCAGACAGCCTAGACGGTTCGACACAGAGCGTTGCCGCTGGTTCGCCGGTAACCCTGCAAAAGCGGGACCGCCCAGGGACGATTTCGCAAATGGTTGTTCACATTTTGATCAACTCCGGTATGATCGCGCGCCTTCCTATACCTATATGCCTGACCCCTGATGAAACCGACCCTGATTGCCGCCGCCGAGCTCGACCGTCTCGAAACGTGGCAGAAGTACGCCAGCCACATGTGCGGCGGCTGCATGTCCACCTGCTGCACCCTGCCGGTGGAAGTGAAGTTGAAAGACCTGATCCGTATCGGCGTGGTGGATGAATTCGAAATCGGCGAGCCGCCGAAGAATATCGCCAAGCGCTTGCAGAAGGACGGCATCGTCGAGCGCTTCAACCAGAAGTCGGGGATCTTCACCCTGACCCGGATGAGCAACGACGACTGCCTCTATCTGGATCGCAAGAGCCGCCTGTGCACCATTTACGACAAGCGCCCGGACACCTGCCGCAACCACCCACGGGTGGGGCCGCGGCCGGGGTACTGCGCGTACAAACCGAAGCCGGTGGCGCGCTGATCCTTGATTCAACACGGACGGCGTGGGAGCGGATTCATCCGCGATCGGCGGCAAAGCCGTCGTAAACCCTGAGCCCCCAATCTGTCCGACATATCGGGGATACAGGTTTTATGGCCGCTTCGCGGCCAATCGCGGATGAATCCGCTCCCACGCCGACCGCGCAGGTAAAAAAAAGCCCCCGGCCTTTCGACCGGGGGCTTTTTCATTTCAAGCCTGGCTTAGTTGGCCTTGGCTTTCTTGGCAGCGCGGGTACGCTCGCCTTCGTCGAGGATCTTCTTGCGCAGACGGATCGACTTCGGCGTGACTTCGCACAGTTCGTCGTCCTGGATGAATTCCAGGGCCTGTTCCAGGGTGAAACGAACCGGCGGAACCAGGGCGATGGTCTCGTCCTTGCCCGAAGCACGCATGTTGTCGAGCTTCTTGCCTTTGGTTGGGTTGACGCCCAGGTCGTTGTCGCGGCTGTTCAGACCGACGATCTGACCGTTGTAGATCTCCTGGCCGTGCTCGACGAACAGCTTGCCGCGCGCCTGCAGGGTTTCCAGGGAGTAGGTCAGGGCCTTGCCGGTTTCGACCGAAACCAGAACACCGTTCAGACGGCCGGACATGTGGCCGGACTTCATGGTGTCGTAGCGATCGAAGATCGAGGTCAGGATGCCGGCACCGTTGGTCAGGGTCAGGAACTGGTTACGGAAACCGATCAGACCGCGAGCAGGGATGTTGTACTCCAGACGTACACGGCCCTTGCCATCCGGCGCCATGTTGGTCAGGTCGCCCTTACGCAGGCCCATCTCTTCCATGACCTTGCCCTGGGATTCTTCAGGGATGTCGATGGTGACGTTTTCGAACGGCTCGTGCTTGCTGCCATTGACTTCGCGGATGATCACTTCAGGACGGCCCACGGCCATCTCGAAGCCTTCGCGACGCATGGTTTCGATCAGAACCGACAGGTGCAGCTCACCACGACCGGAAACCTTGAACTTGTCGGCCGAGTCGCCTTCTTCAACGCGCAGGGCAACGTTGTACAGCAGCTCCTTGTCCAGACGCTCCTTGATGTTGCGGGAGGTCACGAACTTGCCTTCCTTGCCGCAGAACGGCGAGTCGTTGACCTGGAAGGTCATGGACACGGTCGGCTCGTCGACGGTCAGCGGCTTCATCGCTTCGACTGCGTCCGGGGAGCACAGGGTGTCGGAGATGAACAGCTCGTCGAAACCGCTGATGCAGACGATGTCGCCAGCCTGGGCTTCTTCGACGTCGATGCGGTGCAGGCCGTGGTGGCCCATCAGCTTGAGGATACGGCCGTTGCGGCGCTTGCCGTCGGTGTCGATGGCGACCACCGGGGTGTTCGGCTTGACGCGACCACGGGCGATACGGCCAACACCGATCACACCCAGGAAGCTGTTGTAGTCCAGAGCGGAGATCTGCATCTGGAACGGACCATCGCGGTCAACGGCCGGCGCAGGCACGTTGTCGACGATCGACTGGTACAGCGGGGTCATGTCTTCGGCCATCTCGGTGTGGTCCAGACCGGCGATGCCGTTCAGGGCCGAGGCGTAGACGACTTTGAAGTCCAGCTGTTCGTCGGTGGCACCGAGGTTGTCGAACAGGTCGAAGATCTGGTCCAGAACCCAGTCAGGACGCGCGCCCGGACGGTCGACCTTGTTGATCACGACGATCGGCTTCAGACCGGCTTCGAAGGCCTTCTTGGTCACGAAGCGGGTTTGCGGCATAGGGCCGTCCTGGGCGTCGACCAGCAGCAGCACGGAGTCGACCATCGACATCACGCGCTCTACCTCGCCACCGAAGTCGGCGTGGCCGGGGGTGTCGACGATGTTGATGTGGTAGCCATTCCAGTTGATGGCGGTGTTCTTCGCCAGAATGGTAATGCCGCGCTCTTTTTCCTGGTCGTTGGAGTCCATGACGCGCTCGTCGTTGAGCTCGTTACGCTCCAGGGTGCCGGACTGGCGCAGGAGTTTGTCGACCAGGGTGGTTTTGCCATGGTCAACGTGGGCGATGATGGCGATGTTGCGCAGATTCTCAATCACTGTGTGTATCTCGATCTCAGGTATTCGGTGCCGCCGCCAGGGCAGCGGGTTTCAGTAGTCGGAGCAGGAAATCCGGTCGGGAGGACGATGGCGAGAGCGGTCGCCATCGTGCTTCCTAGGCGGGGCGATAAACGCGCACATTGGCGTGTCCCTCACTGAGCAGGTGATGAGCATGCAGGCGGCTCATGACACCTTTATCGCAATAGAGCAAATACTGACGGTTGCCATCCAGGTGCTTGAAGCGGCTGTTCAGGGCGTAGAACGGCACGGCCTGGACTTCGATGCCGTCGAGCTTCAGGGGTTCGTCTTCCTGGGCATCCGGGTGACGGATGTCGATGACGATCTGGCCCGGCAGGGCCTCGCTCAGCTCTTCGACCTGGATGTCCTGGCCGAGTTCGTCGATCACGTTGTCGATGGAAATGTAGCGGGCGCGCTCCAGGGCGCGCTCCAGCACGTCCATGTCGAACTGCTTCTCTTCATGGTCGACACGGTGGCGCTTGGCGCAGGTGGTCGGGTTCACCGAGATCACGCCGCAGTATTCCGGCATGTGCTTGGCGAACTCGGCGGTGCCGATCTGGTTGGCCTGGTCGATGATGTCCTGCTTGTGGCTGGCCAGCAGCGGGCGCAGCACCAGCTTCTCGGTGGCCGAGTCGATCACCGCGAGGTTCGGCAGGGTCTGGCTGGACACCTGGGAAATCGCCTCGCCGGTCACCAGCGCATCGATTTCCAGACGGTCGGCAACCTTGGTGGCGGCGCGCAGCATCATGCGCTTGAGGGTCACACCCATGTAGCTGTTGTCGACCTTGCCGAGGATCTCGCCGACCACTTCCTCGAACGGCACGCTGACGAACAGCACGCGCTGGCTGCTGCCGTACTTCTTCCACAGGTAGTGGGCGACTTCCATCACCCCCAGCTCATGGGCGCGGCCGCCGAGGTTGAAGAAGCAGAAGTGGGTCATCAGGCCGCGGCGCATCATCTGGAAGGCCGCCACGGTGGAGTCGAAGCCACCGGACATCAGCACCAGGGTCTGCTCCAGCGCGCCCAGCGGGTAGCCGCCGATGCCCTTGTGCTGGTTGTGGATCACGTACAGGCGCTTGTCGCGGATCTCGATGCGCACTTCCACTTCCGGGGTGCGCAGGTCGATGCCGGCTGCGCCGCACTGCTGGCGCAGCTGGCTGCCGACATAGCGGTCGACGTCCATCGAGGTGAAATCGTGGTGGCCGCCGCGCTTGCAGCGCACGGCGAAGCGCTTGCCGGCCAGCAGGTGGCCGAAATGCGTCTTGCACTTGGCGACGATGTCGTCGAAGTCGCCCAGCGGGTATTCGTCGACCTGCAGGAAATGCGCGATCCCCGGCATGCAGGTCAGGCGCTCGGTCATCTCGCGCAGCACTTTCTCGTCCTCGATGCGGGTGACCACTTCGAGGTTGTCCCAGACGCCGTCGACCTTGACCTCGGGATCGAGTTCACGCAGCACGGCACGGATGTTACGGCCGAGCTGACGGATGAACCGCTTGCGGACCGGGCGGCTCTTGATGGTGATTTCTGGAAAGACTTTGACGATCAGTTTCATGAAAAACAGCGCGCGAGCGGCCAGCCGAAAAAGGGGGGCGCGGATTATAGCGGAAATTGCTCAAGGTTTGACCAACTTTTGTCCGATCGCTTTACGATGCACCATTTTGGTTCGCCCTGGCTTTTTTGCGCATCTAAAGAGTGCAGAAAAAATCGAGATTTCCTACAGAAAGGGCTGAAACGCGAGAAAAGGGGGCATAAATCCCATTTCCGGGCACTGGCATGCAATTTGCTCCCTTGTGATGCAGGTTGCCCTGGCCGACTATTCGCGCCCGGCATCACCCAAATTGAAGGGCTGCACAGGCACGCTCTACCCCACCCGGAGGACACTATGTCGAAGTCGGTTCAACTCATCAAAGATCATGACGTTAAATGGATTGATCTGCGCTTCACTGACACCCGCGGCACTCAGCACCACGTGACCATGCCAGCCCGTGATGCGCTGGATGACGACTTCTTCGAAGTCGGCAAGATGTTCGACGGTTCCTCCATCGCTGGCTGGAAAGGCATCGAAGCATCCGACATGATCCTGATGCCGGTCGACGACACCGCCGTCCTGGACCCGTTCACCGAAGAGCCGACCCTGATCCTGGTCTGCGACATCATCGAACCTTCCAGCATGCAAGGCTACGATCGCGACCCACGTGCGATCGCCAAGCGCGCCGAGGAATACCTGAAAAGCACCCTGATCGGTGACACCGTGTTCGCCGGTCCAGAGCCTGAGTTCTTCATCTTCGACGAAGTGAAGTTCAAGTCCGACATCTCCGGCTCGATGTTCAAGATCTTCTCCGAACAAGGCTCCTGGATGTCCGACCAGGACGTCGAAGGCGGCAACAAAGGCCACCGTCCAGGCGTCAAGGGCGGCTACTTCCCGGTTCCGCCGTTCGACCACGACCACGAAATCCGTACCGCCATGTGCAACGCACTGGAAGAGATGGGTCAGTCCGTCGAAGTTCACCACCACGAAGTGGCGACTGCCGGCCAGAACGAAATCGGCGTCAAGTTCAACACCCTGGTGAAGAAGGCTGACGAAGTTCAGACCCTGAAATACGTCGTGCACAACGTTGCCGATGCCTACGGCCGCACCGCGACCTTCATGCCGAAGCCTCTGTACGGCGACAACGGCTCGGGCATGCACGTCCACATGTCGATCTGGAAAGACGGCAAGAACACCTTCGCCGGCGAAGGCTATGCCGGTCTGTCCGACACCGCCCTGTACTTCATCGGCGGCATCATCAAGCACGGCAAGGCCCTGAACGGCTTCACCAACCCGGCAACCAACTCCTACAAGCGTCTGGTTCCAGGTTTCGAAGCTCCGGTAATGCTGGCCTACTCGGCGCGCAACCGTTCCGCCTCGATCCGTATTCCTTACGTCGGCAGCCCGAAAGCCCGTCGTATCGAAGCACGCTTCCCGGACCCGGCTGCCAACCCGTACCTGGCCTTCGCTGCCCTGCTGATGGCCGGTCTGGACGGTATCCAGAACAAGATCCACCCAGGCGATGCCGCCGACAAGAACCTGTACGACCTGCCGCCTGAAGAGGCCAAGGAAATCCCGCAGGTTTGCGGCAGCCTGAAAGAAGCCCTGGAAGAGCTGGACAAGGGCCGCGCCTTCCTGACCAAGGGCGGCGTATTCTCCGACGACTTCATCGATGCCTACATCGCGCTGAAATCGGAAGAAGAAATCAAGGTTCGCACCTTCGTACACCCACTGGAATACGATCTGTACTACAGCTGCTGATCCAGTGACGCTCGCGCAAGCGACGTAGTCGGAAAAGGCCTCCTTCGGGAGGCCTTTTTCTTACAGGCGGTGACTCCCCGGCTGATAGTTCAGCCTTTCCAGGTCACCCATGCTGGCCCGCTTCCCCTTCAGCGAGGCCACGCCATGATTCGCCGCCTTTCCCTGCTCAGCCTGCTGGCCTTCATCAGCGCCTGCGGCACCACGCCCTCCAGCGACACCACCGAAACGCAGCTCCTGCTCCGCGCCAGCGCCGCCTGGGACGGCTCGCCCTACCCGAGCTATGCGACTGGCACGCCCGAACTGAGCCTGCTGAAGATCCGCATCCCGCCCAATACCACCCTGGACTGGCATCGCCATCCGTCGCCCAACGCCGGCTACCTGCTGGCAGGCGAACTGCAGGTGGAAACCCGCGAGGGCCAGCGCACGCGGGTACAGGCCGGCGAGGCCCTGGCCGAAGTCATGGATCGCGTGCACCGCGGGCGCAGCGGCAGCCAGGGCGCCGAGCTGATCGTGTTCTACGCCGGAACCCCGGGCTTGCCGCTGGCGGAAAAGGCGCAGCAGGCCCCCGCCAGCAGCCAGACCTTTTCCACTGCGGCGCCCAGCACCCTGACTGCCTTGCTCGACAGCATCGACCAGCGCCTCGACCTGGCCGAGGCGGTGGCCCTGTACAAATGGGACCACGGCCATCCCGTGCAGGTCGCCCCGCGCGAGCGCCAGGTGCTGGATCAGGCCCGACGGCAGTCCTCCAGCCATGGCCTGGACGAACAGCGAGCCGCGGATTTCTTCGCCGATCAGATCGAAGCCAACAGGCTGCTTCAATATGGTGCACTGTCGGGCTGGCACGCCGAGGGACGCGCACCGGAGATTCCGCGCCGCGATCTCGGCAGCCAGCTACGCCCGCGTCTCGACCACCTGCGCGATGAACTGCTGGCCCGCCTGGCAGCCTTCGACCAGCAAAGGCCGCCACGCTGCGAACAAGTGCTGGCGCAAGCCCTGCAACAACGCGGCAGCGACCCGCTGCGGCGGGTGGCGCTGACCCGGGCGAGCGGTCGTCTTTGCGCAGAAACCTGACTCATCCCGCCTATGCTCTATATTGGTGCGCAAACTCGCGTTCGCTGGTGCCACTCAGCCCATTTTGGGTCACGAAATCCGCAAATTCAGGTCTTTGTAGGCCTTTTTCGGGCAGATCCAGGGGTTTTTCCGGGGTTTCCGCTTCTTTTCGGAGCCTTGGTTTGCTTTTTGCATTTTCCCGGGTTCAGCGGATTACCAGCGTTCGCGCCCCTGGCCATCGCCAGGTCCGACATGTGCCAAAAGAGGTCAAAGAAGCCGCATGACCATCAGCGATGCACTGCACCGATTGCTACTGGACAACCTGACCACCGCCACCATCCTGCTCAACGCCGACCTGCGCCTTGAGTACATGAACCCGGCGGCGGAAATGCTCCTGGCCATCAGCGGCCAGCGCAGCCATGGTCAATTCATCAGCGAACTGTTCACCGAGTCCACCGAGGCCCTCAACTCGCTGCGCCAGGCGGTGGAGCACGCGCACCCGTTCACCAAGCGCGAAGCCCAGCTCACCTCGTTGACCGGACAGAGCCTGACCGTCGATTACGCCGTCACGCCGATCCTCAACAACGGGCGCACCCTGCTCCTGCTCGAAGTTCATCCGCGTGACCGCCTGCTGCGCATCACCAAGGAAGAAGCCCAGCTGTCCAAGCAGGAAACCACCAAGATGCTGGTGCGCGGCATGGCCCACGAGATCAAGAACCCCCTCGGCGGCATCCGCGGCGCCGCCCAGCTGCTGGCCCGCGAACTGCCCGACGAAGGGCTGAAGGACTACACCAACGTCATCATCGAAGAAGCCGACCGCCTGCGTAACCTGGTCGACCGCATGCTCGGCTCGAACAAGCTGCCGCTGCTCGCGCCGACCAATATCCACGAAGTGCTGGAACGGGTCTGCAGCCTGGTCGAGGCGGAGAGCCAGGGCGGCATCACCCTGGTCCGCGACTACGACCCGAGCCTGCCGGACGTGCTGATCGACCGCGAACAGATGATCCAGGCCGTGCTCAACATCGTGCGCAACGCCATGCAGGCCATCAGCGCGCAGAACGAACTGCGCCTGGGGCGCATCACCCTGCGCAGCCGGGCCATGCGCCAGTTCACCATCGGCCATATCCGCCATCGCCTGGTGGCCCGGATCGAGATCATCGACAACGGCCCCGGCATTCCCGCGGAACTGCAGGACACCCTCTTCTATCCCATGGTCAGCGGTCGCCCGGACGGCACCGGACTGGGCCTGGCCATTACCCAGAACATCATCAGCCAGCACCAGGGCCTGATCGAGTGTGACAGCCACCCGGGTCACACCACCTTCTCGATCTTCCTGCCACTGGAACAAGGAGCCGCTTCCTCATGAGCCGTAGTGAAACTGTCTGGATCGTCGACGACGACCGCTCCATCCGCTGGGTCCTGGAAAAAGCCTTGCAGCAGGAAGGCATGACCACGCAAAGCTTCGACAGTGCCGACGGCGTCATGAGCCGCCTGTCCCGCCAGCAGCCGGACGTGATCATCTCCGACATCCGCATGCCCGGCGCCAGCGGCCTGGACCTGCTGGCACAGATCCGCGAGCAGCATCCACGGTTGCCGGTGATCATCATGACCGCCCACTCCGACCTGGACAGCGCAGTGGCGTCCTACCAGGGCGGCGCGTTCGAATACCTGCCCAAGCCGTTCGACGTCGACGAAGCGGTGTCGCTGGTCAAGCGCGCCAACCAGCATGCCCAGGAACAACAGGGCATGGACGTCGTCCCGACCCTGACCCGCACCCCGGAAATCATCGGCGAGGCGCCGGCGATGCAGGAGGTGTTCCGCGCGATCGGTCGCCTCAGCCACTCCAACATCACCGTGCTGATCAACGGCGAATCCGGGACCGGCAAGGAGCTGGTGGCGCATGCCCTGCACCGCCACAGCCCGCGCGCCGCGGCGCCGTTCATCGCCCTGAACATGGCGGCGATCCCCAAGGACCTGATGGAGTCCGAGCTGTTCGGCCATGAAAAAGGCGCCTTCACCGGCGCCGCCAACCTGCGCCGCGGCCGTTTCGAACAGGCCGATGGCGGCACCCTGTTCCTCGACGAGATCGGCGACATGCCCGCCGACACCCAGACCCGCCTGCTGCGGGTCCTGGCCGATGGCGAGTTCTACCGGGTCGGCGGGCATACCCCGGTGAAAGTCGACGTGCGCATCATCGCCGCGACCCACCAGAACCTGGAAACCCTGGTCCAGGCCGGCAAGTTCCGCGAAGACCTGTTCCATCGTCTGAACGTGATCCGCATCCATATCCCGCGCCTGGCCGATCGTCGCGAAGACATCCCGACCCTGGCCCGCCACTTCCTCGGCCGCGCCGCCCAGGAACTGGCGGTGGAGCCCAAGCTGCTCAAGGCGGAGACCGAAGAGTTCATCCGCAACCTGCCGTGGCCGGGCAACGTGCGCCAGCTGGAAAACACCTGCCGCTGGATCACCGTGATGGCTTCGGGCCGCGAAGTGCATATCGGTGACCTGCCGCCGGAGCTGCTGAGCCTGCCGCAGGACGCTGCGCCCGTGACCAACTGGGAGCAGGCGCTGCGCCAGTGGGCCGACCAGGCGTTGTCCCGCGGCCAGTCGAGCCTGCTCGACAGCGCCGTGCCGAGCTTCGAACGGATCATGATCGAGACCGCCCTCAAGCACACCGCCGGTCGTCGTCGCGACGCCGCCGTGCTGCTGGGCTGGGGACGCAACACCCTGACCCGCAAGATCAAGGAGCTGGGCATGAAGGTGGATGGCGGCGACGAGGGAGAAGACGAAGAGTCCTGATTCGCCTGCTGGAAGGACGCGGGGCCGGCGCCTGCCACGACATGATCGTGAGCAGGCCCGGCCCCGCAGTCGTTTCAGCCGGACAACGGCGTGAATGCCCCATTCCTGAACCGAAATCGCCCGCGGCGCACCGCCGCAAGGCAAAAACCCTGGAAATACCCCTGGAATTCCCCGCCAGATACCCGGAAAGCCTTGTATTTACTGGCTTTCGCAAAGTTGGCACAACGCCTGCATTAATACACACATCTCCAGTTTTGGGGACCTTGGTACAGGCAGGCCGGGGAATCCCCTCTTTTATTCGTGCAGTCTCACCTGCACTCGCCAGCGGTCCTCCACTGACTCACCCGCCCAGCGGGCCTGCAGTGGACGGGCCGCCACCAGGCTCAACAACAATCCCCCATCCGTCTTGCGCAGCCGCCAGCTCACCGGTCGGTCGGCGAAGCTCAACTGGCCTTTCGCGGGCTTCCCTTGTGCATCGAACAGCAGCGCCACGGTGCCATCGACCATCTCGCCATGCAGCTTCGGCTCTTCGTTGAACCACAGGTCGAGGCCGCCGGCGACCACCTCGATGCGTTCCAGCTCACGGGGCTCCGGCGTGGTCAGGCGGCCGATCATCAGTCCCACCAGCAGGCCGAACAGGGCCAGGGAGAAGAGGAAGCGGGGCCAGTATTTCGAACGCGGTTCCGGCTCGTCAGGAGTAGAATGCGCGTCATCTTTATGCTCGGAGCCGTGCATGTTTCACGTGATCCTTTTTCAACCAGAAATTCCGCCGAATACCGGCAACATTATCAGGCTCTGCGCCATCAGCGGCTGCGATCTGCACCTGATCGATCCGATCGGCTTCGAGCTGGACGACAAGCGCCTGCGCCGCGCGGGCCTGGATTATCACGAGTACGCCACGCTCAAGCGCCATGCCGACCTTGCGTCGTGCCTGGAAAGCCTCGGCCAGCCGCGTCTGTTCGCCTTCACCACCAAGGGTTCGCAGCCGTTCCATGAGGTGGCGTTCGAGCCGGGCGATGCCTTCCTGTTCGGACCGGAGAGCCGCGGCTTGCCAGCGGAGGTGCTGGATGCCCTGGAGAGCGGGCAGCGCTTGCGCCTGCCGATGCGGCCGGGGTGCCGCAGCCTGAACCTGTCCAATACCGTGGCGGTGGCTGTCTACGAGGCCTGGCGCCAGCAGGGTTTCGCCTGAAAGAGCATCGCGGGCAACGCCCGCTCCCACAAGGTTCGGTGGTGTGCGCGAGATCTGTGGGAGCGGGCGTTGCCCGCGACAAGGCCATCCGTTTCACCATAAAAAAACGCCCCGAAGGGCGTTTTTTCATTCCGGCATCGCTTACTGCAGCGAAGGCGCTTCGCCGGCTTCCTGCATGCGCTGCATTTCCTGCGCGTACAGGGCGTCGAAGTTGACCGGGGACAGCATCAGCGCCGGGAACGAACCGCGGGTGACCAGGCTGTCCAGGGCTTCACGGGCGTACGGGAACAGAATGTTCGGGCAGAACGCACCCAGGGTGTGGCTCATCGACGGGGCATCGAGGTTCTTGATCAGGAAGATGCCGGCCTGCTGCACTTCCGCGATGAAGGCCACTTCGTCACCGTTCTTCACGGTGACCGACAGGGTCAGGACCACTTCGTGGAAGTCGCCTTCCAGGCCTTTCTGCTTGGTGTTCAGGTCCAGGGCAACGCTCGGTTCCCACTGCTGACGGAAGATCGCCGGGCTTTTCGGCGCTTCGAACGACAGGTCACGCACGTAGATGCGCTGCAGGGAGAATTGTGGTGCGTTGTCTTCGGCAGCGCCGTTGTTTTGCTCGGTCATGGCAGATCCTTCCTTGCAGGGTCTTAGAGGGTTTGGGATTTCAGGCGTTGAGCAGGGCGTCGAGCTTGCCGGCGCGCTCCAGCGCATAGAGGTCGTCGCAACCACCGACGTGGGTATTGCCGATCCAGATCTGCGGCACCGAGGTGCGGCCGGCCTTCTGGGCCATGTCCGCGCGCACCTGGGGTTTGCCATCGACCTTGATTTCTTCGAAGGCCACGCCTTTGCTCGCCAGCAACTGCTTGGCGCGGATGCAGTAAGGGCAGTAGTCGCTGGAGTAGACGGTGACCTGGGTCATGTCACTTCACCAGCGGCAGGTTGTCGGCTTTCCAGCTGGACACGCCACCCGACAGCTTGGCGGCGGTGAAGCCGGCCTTGAGCAGGTCGCGGCAGACGGCACCGGCGTGCTGGCCCATGTTGTCGACTACGATCAGCGTCTTGTTGCCCTTGTGCTTTTCCAGCTCGCCGATGCGTGCGGCGACCTTGTCCTGCGGGATGTTCAGCGCGCCAACGATGTGGCCGGCGGAGTATTCCTTGCTCGAACGGATATCGATCACCAGGCCCTTGTCGCCGTTGACCAGCGCGGTCAGCTCGCCGTTGCTCAGGCTGCGGCCGCCCTTGCGCGCTTCGGTGACGATCAGCAGGACCAGCAGAACGAGGAAGATAGCAACCAGCGGATAGTGATTTGTCGCGAATTCAATCAGATGAGCAACCATCGGAGGGTGTTCCAGGTCATTAAAAATGTCGGCCAGTATACACAGCAGCCATGGGCCGCCAAAGCCCGCCGCACGCTGTTGTCGACAGCAATTCTCATCTGCGCGCTACAGTCCGTCGGCCTACCGATACGCGGAATTCGTCACAGCTGACCA
This sequence comes from Pseudomonas sp. zfem002, assembly GCF_032621685.1. Lineage (NCBI taxonomy): Bacteria > Pseudomonadati > Pseudomonadota > Gammaproteobacteria > Pseudomonadales > Pseudomonadaceae > Pseudomonas > Pseudomonas sp. zfem002. The sequence continues at coordinate 123,562 of NZ_JAVYJH010000010.1, forward strand.
ATTTGCCCTAAAATGCGGTCCTTTCTCATCTACAACCGTGAGTAGATTTTGATGACGAGCACGCCCAAGCCTTTGGTCCTGATCATCCTGGATGGTTTCGGTCACAGCGAAAGCCCTGAGTACAACGCCATCTATGCCGCCAACACCCCGGTCTACGATCGCCTGCGCGCTACCCAGCCGCACGGCCTGATCTCCGGTTCCGGCATGGATGTCGGCCTGCCCGACGGGCAGATGGGCAACTCCGAGGTCGGCCACATGAACCTCGGCGCCGGCCGGGTCGTGTACCAGGACTTCACCCGCGTGACCAAGGCCATTCGCGACGGTGAGTTCTTCGCCAACCCCGTGCTCACCGGCGCGGTGGACAAGGCAGTCGGCGCCGGCAAGGCCGTGCACATCCTCGGCCTGCTCTCCGACGGCGGCGTGCACAGCCACCAGGACCACCTCGTGGCCATGGCCGAACTGGCCGCGCAACGGGGTGCCGAGCGCATCTACCTGCACGCCTTCCTCGACGGTCGCGACACCCCGCCGCGCAGCGCGCAATCGTCCATCGAACTGCTCGACGCCACCTTCGCCAAACTGGGCAAGGGCCGCATCGCCAGCCTGATCGGCCGCTACTACGCGATGGACCGCGACAACCGCTGGGACCGCGTCAGCGCCGCCTACAACCTGATCGTCGACAGCGTCGCCGAATACAGCGCCGACAGCGCCGTCGCCGGCCTGGAAGCAGCCTACGCCCGCGACGAGAGCGACGAATTCGTCAAGGCCACCCGCATCGGCGAGGCAGTGAAGGTCGAGGACGGCGACGCCGTGATCTTCATGAACTTCCGCGCCGACCGCGCCCGCGAGATCTCCCGCGTGTTCGTCGAGGCCGACTTCAATGAATTCCCGCGTGCGCGCCTGCCGAAGCTGGCGGCCTACATCGGCCTGACCCAATACTCGGCGAAGATCCCGGCGCCGGCGGCCTTCGCCCCGAGCAGCCTGAACAACGTGCTCGGCGAATACCTGGCGAACAACGGCAAGACCCAGCTGCGCATCGCCGAAACCGAGAAATACGCCCACGTCACCTTCTTCTTCTCCGGCGGGCGCGAAGAGCCCTTCGCCGGCGAAGAGCGCATCCTGATCCCGTCGCCGAAGGTCGCCACCTATGACCTGCAACCGGAAATGAGCGCCCCGGAAGTCACCGACCGCATCGTCGAGGCCATCGAGCAGCAGCGCTATGACGTGATTGTGGTCAACTATGCCAACGGCGACATGGTCGGCCACACCGGCGTGTTCGAGGCCGCGGTCAAGGCCGTGGAAGCCCTGGATGGCTGCGTCGGGCGCATCGTCGAGGCGCTGGACAAGGTCGGCGGCGAAGCCCTGATCACCGCCGACCACGGCAACGTCGAGCAGATGGAAGACGAGTGCACCGGCCAGGCGCACACCGCCCACACCACCGAGCCGGTGCCGTTCATCTATTACGGCAAGCGTGACCTGAAGGTCCGTGACGGCGGCGTGCTGGCGGATGTGGCGCCGACCATGCTGACCCTGCTGGGCATGGAGATTCCGCAGGAAATGACCGGTACCAGCATTCTGGTTGATGCCTGACGGGCTTGCGCGAGTGGTGCAGGAGCGTGGCTTGTCGTGTGACGAACCACCGCGAAGGACCGCAAAGCGGTCCCCGATGGCGGTGAGATCTGGGCCCGCTTTGCGGTCCTTCGCAGGCAAGCCAGCTCCTACAATGGTCGTGCATTGGGCCAGAGGCCCCGGATTTCCAGACAAACGCCCCATCGGGGCGTTTTTTTTGGCGCCAGCGGCGGGCATACTAGGCCGGTCTCCATCCCCTGGTTATCGCCATTCCATGCTTCGCGCCCTGATCGTTCTAGCCCTGACCTGCCTGCTCGGCCCGGCCTTCGCCGACGAGCGCGCGCAAACCCAGCAACAACTGGACGCCACGCGCCAGGACATCGCCGAGCTGAAAAAGAAGCTCGGCCAGCTGCAGGAAGAGAAATCCGGCGTGCAGAAGGACCTGCGCGGCACCGAAACCGACATCGGCAAGCTGGAGAAGCAGGTGGAGGACCTGCAGAAAGAACTAAAAAAGAGCGAGGGCGAACTGGAGCGCCTCGACACTGAAAAGAAGAAACTCCAGTCCGCCCGCCTCGAACAGCAACGCCTGATCGCCATCCAGGCCCGCTCCGCGTACCAGAACAACGGCCGCGAGGAATACCTCAAGCTGCTGCTCAACCAGCAGAACCCGGAGAAATTCGCCCGGACCCTGACCTATTACGATTACCTGAGCCAGGCGCGCATGGCCCAGTTGCGCAGTTTCAACGAAACCCTGCGCCAGCTGGCCAACGTCGAACAGGACATCGCCCGGCAGCAGGCCCAGCTCCTGGTCCAGCAAGGCACCCTCGACGCCCAGCGCCAGGAACTGGAAAAGGTCCGCGCCGAGCGCCAGGAGATCCTCGCCAAGGTCAACAGCAACCTGAAGAACAACGACCAGAAGCTCGCCGCCCGCGAACAGGAGCAGGCCGAGCTGGGCAAGGTGCTCAAGACCATCGAGGAAACCCTCGCCCGCCAGGCCCGCGAAGCCGAGGAAGCGCGCCAGCGTGCGCTGCTGGCCGAGCAGGAAGCCGAGAAGAAACGCCAGCGCGAGGCCGCCCTCGCCGCCCGCCAGGCACAGGACGACGAGCCGAAGAAGCCAGTGAAGACCCCGGGCCCGCTGGTTTCCAGCGACGGCGCGGTGTACGGCGGCGCATTTTCCGCGGCACAGGGAAAACTTCCGTGGCCGGTCAATGGTCGACTGTTGGCACGCTTCGGCGAAACCCGCGGCGACGACGCCCGGGCCAGATGGGACGGGGTGATGATCAGCGCCTCGGCCGGCAGCCAGGTGCATGCGGTGCACGGCGGGCGCGTGGTATTCGCCGATTGGTTGCGCGGAGCCGGGCTTCTGGTCATTCTCGACCACGGTAACGGTTACCTCAGCCTCTACGGTCACAACCAGACCCTGCTCAAGGACGCTGGCGACATCGTCAAGGCCGGTGAAGCGATCTCCACCGTCGGCAACAGCGGTGGCCAGAGCACGCCGGCGCTGTACTTCGCCATCCGCCAGCAGGGCCGGCCGACCGACCCCGCGCAGTGGTGCCGCGGCCAGGGATAGGTTTTACCTTTTTTCACGCGCCCGTCGCCCAATGACCGGCGCGAGGCTCCTCACGGGGCTCACACAGGATCAGGAGTTCGTTCGACATGCTGCATTCGCCTCGCCTTACTTCGCTGGCCCTGGCCGTCGCACTGGTCAGCGGTGCGTCCCTGGCCTTCGCGGCCGAGCCGGCCAAGCCCGCGGCGGCGGTCGCGCCGACTACGGTCAGCGCCAAGGCGCCGCTGCCGCTGGACGAGCTGCGCACCTTCGCCGAGGTGCTGGACCGGGTCAAGGCCGCCTATGTCGAGCCGGTGGATGACAAGACCCTGCTGGAAAACGCCATCAAGGGCATGCTCAGCAACCTCGATCCGCACTCCGCCTACCTCGGCCCCGAGGACTTCCAGGAGCTGCAGGAAAGCACCAGCGGCGAATTCGGCGGCCTCGGCATCGAGGTCGGCATGGAGGACGGCTTCGTCAAGGTGGTCTCGCCGATCGACGACACCCCGGCCTCCCGCGCCGGCATCGAGGCCGGCGACCTGATCGTCAAGATCAACGGCCAGCCAACCCGCGGCCAGACCATGACCGAAGCCGTGGACAAGATGCGCGGCAAGATCGGCGAGAAGATCACCCTGACCCTGGTCCGTGACGGCGGCACGCCGTTCGACGTGACCCTGGCCCGCGCGGTGATCCAGGTGAAGAGCGTGAAGAGCCAGTTGCTGGAGTCCGGCTACGGCTACATCCGCATCACCCAGTTCCAGGTCAAGACCGGCGAGGAAGTCGGCAAGGCCCTGGCGAAGCTGCGCAAGGACAACAACGGCAAGCTGCGCGGCCTGGTCCTTGACCTGCGCAACAACCCCGGCGGCGTGCTGCAGTCGGCCGTGGAAGTGGCCGACCACTTCCTGACCAAGGGCCTGATCGTCTACACCAAGGGCCGCATCGCCAACTCCGAGCTGCGCTTCTCCGCCGATCCGGCCGACGCCAGCGAAGGCGTGCCGCTGGTGGTGCTGATCAACGGCGGCAGCGCCTCGGCCGCGGAAATCGTCGCCGGCGCCCTGCAGGACCAGAAACGCGGTGTGCTGATGGGCACCGACAGCTTCGGCAAGGGCTCGGTGCAGACCGTGCTGCCGCTGAACAACGACCGCGCGCTGAAGATCACCACCGCGCTGTACTACACCCCCAACGGCCGTTCGATCCAGGCCCAGGGCATCGTCCCCGACATCGAGGTCAGCCGGGCCAAGATCACCCGCGAGCAGGACACCGAGAACTTCAAGGAAGCCGACCTGCAGGGCCACCTTGGCAACGGCAACGGTGGCGCCGACCGGCCATCCGGCAGCAAGGCCAGCGGCACGAGCAAGAAGGAGCGTCCGCAGGACGACGACTTCCAGCTCAGCCAGGCCCTCAGCCTGCTCAAGGGTCTGAGCATCACCCGCGACAAGTGATGCGCGCGTTCTGCCTCGCCCTGCTCTGCCTGCTGGCCGGTGCCGCTCATGCGGCACCGGACACGACGCCAAAGGCCTACCTCAGCATCATCATCGACGACCTTGGCCAGAGCCCGGCCAAGGATTCGCGCACCCTCGCCCTGCCCGGCCCGGTCACCATGGCGATCATGCCGGACACCCCGCACGCCACCGACTTCGCCCGCCAGGCGCACAAAGCCGGGCGCACGGTGATCCTGCACATGCCGATGGACCCGGCTACCGGCCCCTACGCCTGGCACCCCGACCTGGCGCTGCCGGAGCTGGAACGGCGCCTGGAGGCCGCGCTGGCCAAGGTCCCCTACGCCGCCGGCGTGAACAACCACATGGGCAGCCGCATGACCGCGCAGGCGCAGGCCATGGCCTGGCTGATGGGCGAGTTGCAGCGCCGTGACCTGTTCTTCGTCGACAGCCGCACCAGCGCCGCCACCGTGGCGGCGGCCAAGGCCCAGGCCATCGGCCTGGCCAGTGTCTCGCGGGATGTCTTCCTCGATGACGTGCGCACGACCGAGGCGATTGCCGGGCAACTGCGCCTGGCCGTGGAACTGGCCCGCAAGCAGGGCACCGCGGTGGCGATCGGGCACCCTTATCCACAGACCCTGGAGGTGCTGGAGCGCGAATTGCCGCGGCTCAAGGCCCAGGGCGTGGAGTTGATCGAGTTGCGGCAGATGATCGGCGAGCGCAGCAACCGCGCCATGCCCGCCCACGGCAAGGGCGGGATCTACAGGTAACGAGCGAAGGTGGCGTCGACGAAGCCGTCTTCGCGCATCTGCTCCAGGCACGCCTGCAGCCTGTTCACCACCTCGTCCGGCACACTCCGGTTCAGCGCCAGGTACAGCTGGGTGCCGTTGAAGCGCAGCACGGTCTTGAACGCGGTCATGCCGATCTGTCGCGCCAGGTAGCGGCCGGCGGGGTCGCCGGTGGCCCAGAGGTCGATCTCGCCAGTGGACAACTTCTTTGCGTTGTCCTGGTCACGCAGGACCAGCACCGGTTTCAGGCCGCTCTTCTGCAGGCTTTCGGCGATGGCGTCGCCCTTGTAGGCGCCGATGCGCAGGCCCTTGGCCTGTTCCAGGTTGTCCAGCTGCAGCGCACTGCCGGCGCGGGCCAGCAGTACCCAGTCGTCCGGGCCGAGCGGGCCGACCCATTTGAACAACGGCTCGCGGTCCGGCTGGCGGGCGAGGACGAAGACACCATGGTTCGGCGTGTCCTTGGCCTGCTGGTAGACGCGGGTCCAGGGGAAACGCAGGGTCATGCTGCAGGGGATGTCGGCACGGCGGAACATCTCGCGCACCAGGTCGGCGGCGATGCCCTGGATTTCAGGTTCGCGGGCGAAGCTCTTGCCGTCGCTGGACATGTTGTACGGCGGGAAGTTTTCGGTGAGCAGGACCAGGGGTTCGCTGGCCTGGGTTGTGGCAGAGAAGGAGAGCAGCAGGAATAGCGCCAGGCGGGTGAGCATAGGTTGAACCCTGAGATTTGGGGCTGCTTTGCAGCCCTTCGCAGGCAAGCCAGCGCCTGCAAAAAGCGGGCAATACCGATCACCCGTAGGAGCGTGGCTTGCCCGCGAAAGGACCGCAACGCGGTCCCATTCAAATGTCAGCGAACGACAATCCCACGCTGCGCCATATAGGCCTTCGCCTCGGGCACCGTGTACTCGCCGAAGTGGAAGATGCTCGCCGCCAGCACCGCGCTGGCGTGGCCTTCGAGAATGCCGTCGGCCAGGTGCTGCAGGTTGCCCACGCCACCGGAGGCGATCACCGGAATGCCCAGGGCATCGCTGATGGCCCGGGTCACGCCGAGGTCGAAGCCGCTCTTCATGCCGTCCTGGTCCATGCTGGTCAGGAGGATTTCGCCGGCGCCCAGGCCTTCCATCTTCTTCGCCCACTCCACCGCATCCAGCCCGGTGGGCTTGCGCCCGCCGTGGGTGAAGATCTCCCAGCGCGGCGCTTCGCCCGGGCCGGAGACCTTCTTCGCGTCGATGGCGACGACGATGCACTGCGAACCGAAATGCGCCGCCGCTTCGCCGACGAACTCCGGATTGAACACCGCCGCGGTGTTGATCGAAACCTTGTCGGCACCGGCGTTGAGCAGGTTGCGGATGTCCTGCACGGTACGCACGCCACCGCCCACGGTCAGCGGGATGAACACCTGGCTGGCCATGCGCTCGACGGTGTGCAGGGTGGTGTCACGGCCATCGACGCTGGCAGTGATGTCGAGGAAGGTGATCTCGTCGGCACCCTGCTCGTCGTAGCGCCGGGCGATTTCCACCGGGTCGCCGGCATCGCGGATGTTCTCGAACTTGACGCCCTTGACGACCCGGCCGTTGTCCACGTCCAGGCAAGGGATGATGCGTTTGGCCAGGGCCATGGCGTTCTCCTCAGCCTTTGTAGCTGTCGCAGAAGGCTTGCGCCTCGGCGACATCCAGGGTGCCTTCGTAGATCGCGCGACCGGTGATGGCGCCGATGATGCCCGGGGCCTTCGCGTCCAGCAGGGCCTTGATGTCGCCCAGGTTGTGGATGCCGCCGGAGGCGATCACCGGGATCTTCGTGGCTTCGGCCAGGGCCTTGGTGAAGGGCACGTTGCAGCCCTGCATCATGCCGTCCTTGGCGATGTCGGTGTAGACGATCGCCGAGACGCCATCGGCCTCGAAACGCTTGGCCAGGTCGATGACCTGCACCGAGCTGACCTCGGCCCAGCCGTCGGTGGCGACGAAACCGTCCTTGGCATCCAGGCCGACGATGACCTTGCCCGGGAAGGCGCGGCAGGCTTCGGCGACGAACTCGGGCTGCTTGACCGCCTTGGTGCCGATGATCACGTAGCTGACGCCGGCCTTGACGTAGTGCTCGATGGTTTCCAGGGAGCGGATGCCGCCGCCGATCTGGATCGGCAGGTTCGGGTAGCGCTTGGCGATCGCAGTGACCACTTCGCCGTTGACCGGCTGGCCTTCGAAGGCGCCGTTGAGGTCGACCAGATGCAGACGGCGGCAGCCCCCTTCCACCCATTTGGCGGCCATGCTCACCGGGTCGTCGGAGAACACGGTGGAATCTTCCATGCGGCCTTGGCGCAGACGTACGCAGGCACCGTCCTTGAGATCGATAGCGGGGATAATCAGCATCTGGAAAACCTGTCTATTCGGTAAACAGTGATGCCCGGGAAGTCAGTTCTTCTCGAGCGCCCACAGGTCGCTCTCGATGCTCTCGAAGCGCTCCTTGAGCTGCGCCTGAACATCGAAGATCGCCCTGTTGTAGTAGTGCGGTGCGATTTCTTTGCCGATCAGTTCCAGGACCTCGGCCACCTCGAACGACCCCAACTGCAGCTCGAAACGGTCTTCGAGAAAGCGCTTGAGGGTGTCCAGCGCCTCACGCTCCTGTTCGGAGCTGAGGGTCATGACCGGGGTCTTGTTCCTGGAGCGGCTCATTACCAGCGGCCATCCCAGGCGGCGAAGTTCTGCAGCAGCTGCAGGCCGTGGGTGTGGCTCTTCTCGGGGTGGAACTGGGTGGCGAAGCGCGAGCCTTCGGCCAGTACCGCGGCGAAATCGACGCCGTAGTGACCGCGACCGACCACCTGGGACGGCTTGCCGGACTCGATGTAGTAGCTGTGCACGAAGTAGAAGCGCGCGCGGTCCGGGATGTCGTGCCAGAGCGGGTGATCGACCACCTGGCTGACTTCGTTCCAGCCCATGTGCGGCACTTTCAGGTGCTCGCCGTCTTCATGCAGGTCCTTGCCGAAGAAGCGCACCTTGCCGGGGAACAGGCCGATGCCGTCGACACCGTCGTTCTCCTCGCTGTGGTCGAGCAGTGCCTGCATGCCCACGCAGATGCCGAGGAACGGCCGGTCCTGGCTGACCTCGCGGACCAGGGCGTCGAAGCCCAGGCGGCGGATCTCGGCCATGCAGTCGCGCATCGCACCGACGCCGGGGAAGACCACCCGGTCGGCTTCGCGGATCACGCTGGCATCGCTGGTGATCAGCACCTTGCCGGCACCCACGTGCTCCAGGGCCTTGGCCACGGAGTGCAGGTTGCCCATGCCATAGTCGATAACGGCGACGGTCTGCATTACAGGCATCCCTTGGTCGACGGCATCTGCCCGGCCATGCGCTCGTCCAGCTCGATGGCCATGCGCAGCGCGCGGCCGAAGGCCTTGAACACGGTTTCGATCTGGTGGTGGGTGTTGTGCCCGCGCAGGTTGTCGATGTGCAGGGTGACGTTGGCGTGGTTGACGAAGCCCTGGAAGAACTCCTGGAACAGGTCGACGTCGAAGCCGCCCACGCTGGCGCGGGTGTACGGCACGTGCATCTGCAGGCCGGGACGGCCGGAGAAGTCGATCACCACGCGCGACAGCGCTTCGTCCAGCGGCACGTAGGCATGGCCGTAGCGGCGGATGCCCTTCTTGTCGCCGATGGCCTGGTTGAAGGCCTGGCCGAGGGTGATACCGACGTCCTCGACGGTATGGTGATCGTCGATATGCAGGTCGCCCTTGCACTCGATGTCCAGGTCGATCAGCCCGTGACGGGCGATCTGATCCAGCATGTGCTCGAGAAAAGGCACACCGATATCGAATCGGGCCTTGCCAGTGCCATCCAGGTTGATCGAGGCCTTGATCTGGGTTTCCAGGGTATTGCGCTCGACGGATGCCTTACGTTCGACCATCACCAGCTCCGCAAAATCATTGGGCGAAAAAGGTGTCCATTATAGGCGCAGAACGTCGCATCTTGAAACGAACATGACATATGGCGATCAGGTCTTGCCGGCGAAGAATCTCGAACTGGCTTTACCCGCGAAAATCCCGAGGAACGCCCCTTGCCCGCGAGAATCCCGAGAAACGCCACTTGCCCGCGAGAATCCCGAGAAACGCCGCTTGCCCGCGAAAAACCCGTAGGAGCGTGGCTTGCCCGCGAAGGATCGCGCAGCGGTCCCAAAATGCTATCAACCGCATCGGGCCTGCCTTGCAGCCCTTCGCGGGCAAGCCACGCTCCTACGAAAAGCGGGCGCAAGCGCGCCCGAGCAACGGGTCTACTGGAACAACACCGCCGTCTTCTGCAGCGTCACCCACACCCCCCACGCCAGCGGAATGCCCACCGCCAGCCAGGCGGCGATCACCAGCGGCTGGCTCGCCGGCGCGGCCGACCACTCCAGCACAGTGCTGCTGTCGGCACCCTTGTCATGGCCCAGCGCCTGCTCCGCGGCCAGTTCGGCGTCGGTCATGAAGTGCTTGTCGGCCACCGGGCGCACCAGGGCGTTGCAGATGAAACCCAGCACCAGCAGGCCGGCGAGGATGTACAGGGTGATGTCGTAGGCCGCGGCCCGCTCCACGCCGATCTTCAACTGGTACTCGCGCAGGTAGTTGACCAGCACCGGCCCGAGCACGCCCGCCGCGGCCCAGGCAGTCAGCAGGCGACCGTGGATCGCACCGACCATCTGCGTACCGAACAGGTCGGCCAGGTACGCCGGCACCGTGGCGAAACCACCACCGTACATCGACAGGATGATGCAGAACGCCGCGACGAACAGGGCGATGTTGCCCAGGTGGCCCATGTTCGGCACCAGCGAATACAGGGCGAAGCCCAGCGCGAAGAAGGCGAAGTAGGTGTTCTTGCGCCCGATGTAGTCGGAGAACGACGCCCAGAAGAACCGCCCGCCGATGTTGAACAGGCTGAGCAGGCCGGTGAAGCCGGCGGCGATCACCGCGATCTGGCCGAGTTGCGCGGTGTCCAGTTCGCCGAAGGTCAGGTTGTTGCCCAGCAGCTTGCCGGCGAAGACTTCCTGCAGCAGCGGCGAGGCCATGCCGAGGATGCCGATGCCGGCCGAGACGTTGAGGCACAGCACCAGCCAGATCAGGGCGAACTGCGGGGTCTTCCAGGCCACGCTGACATGCACGTGGCGGTGGGTGATCATCGCGTTGTTGACCTTCTTCGCCGGGGCGATCCAGCCTTCCGGCTTCCAGCCGGTGGGTGGCACGCGGTAGGCCAGGGCGCCACCGATCATGAACACGAAGTAGATCGCCGCCATCACCACGAAGCTCTGCCACACGCCGACGCCCTCAGGGCTGGCGAAGTGATTCATCAGCGCCGCGGCCAGTGGCGCACCGACCATCGCACCGCCGCCGAAGCCCATGATCGCCATGCCGGTGGCCATGCCGCGCTTGTCCGGGAACCACTTGATCAGGGTCGAGACCGGCGAGATGTAGCCCAGGCCCAGGCCGATGCCACCGATCACCCCCGAACCGAGCCACATCAGCCAGATCTGGTGGGTGTACACGCCCAGCGCGGAAATCAGCAGACCGCCGCACCAGCACAGCGCCGAGACCACACCAGCCTTGCGCGGCCCGGCGTGTTCCAGCCAGCCGCCCCAGATCGCCGCCGAGCAGCCGAGGAAGATGAAGAACAGCGTGTAGATCCAGCCCAGCATGGAGATCGGCCAGTCGCAACTGGACGAGAAGACCTGGGCGAAGAAGCCGATGTCCGCCGAGCAGGCGACTGGCGCAGTGATGCCGATGGCCTTGGACAGCGGCAGCCAGAACACCGAGAAGCCGTAGGCCATGCCGATGCACAGGTGGATGGCCAGGGCGGCCGGTGGAACCAGCCAGCGGTTGAATCCGCTGCGAGCGACGATGCGCTCCTTGGAGAGGAAGCCCGGCGTGCTGTCGACGGCTCCCGCAGTGATGCTGCTCATTATTGTTGCCCTCGTAGATAGGTAGGGTTCCCCTGTCGAACCGGACACCCATCGACTTTGGCGCACGCAGGCAGCGAGTCGTTCTTTTGCAGGCAGCCGGCCCTGTCGCGACAAAGCGTCGCAGCAAGACCCGGGAACCGCGCAAGAGTAGCACTTAGCTTGCTAACAGAAGCCAAACTGATATCGCAGAATTGCACGCAACTGAGACCCCCTTCGCGGAACTGTCGCTCGCTGCTGGGTCGAAATGGCCAACTGCTGATGCCTTGGCGTACAGGGTGGTGCAACCCGATCCGACAGGCTTTATCCATTTCCCCCACACCTAGGACTAATCGCAGTCGCCAAGGTCGCAAGGCTATACTCTGCGGCTGAATTTTCAGACATCGGACTACAAGGACTCGCCCATGAAAGCGTTTGGCAAAATCCTGGGACTGGTGGTTCTCGGGCTGTTGCTGATCGTCGTGGCAGGAGGCTTCGCCCTCACCCACCTCTTCGATCCCAACGACTACAAAGACGAGATCCGCCAACTGGCTCGCGACAAGGCGCATGTCGAGCTGACCCTCAACGGCGACATCGGCTGGAGCCTGTTCCCCTGGCTCGGCCTGGAGCTGCACGAAGCGAGCGTTGCCACGCTGAACAAGCCCACCGAACCGTTCGCCGACCTGCAGATGCTCGGCCTGTCGGTGCGCGTACTGCCGCTGCTGCGCCGCGAAGTGCAGATGAGCGACGTGCGCGTGGAAGGCCTGAACCTGACCCTGAGCCGTGACGAAAACGGCCATGGCAACTGGGAAGATATCGGCAAGCCACTGCCCGCCAGCACCCCGGCAGCCAGCGGCGAGCCCGCACCCGCCACACCGCCCGCCACCGCGAGCGAAAGCAAGCCCGCTGCCGGCGAGCGCCCGCTGAAACTGGATATCGACAGCCTCACCGTCAACAACGCCCGGGTGCAGTACAACGACGCGCGCAGCGGCCAGAGCTTCAGCGCCGAAAGCATCCAGCTGAGCACAGAGGCCGTGCATGACGGCGTCAATATCCCACTGAAACTCACCGCCTTCCTCAGTTCCGGCCAACCGGTACTGCGCGCGCGCATCGAGCTCAACGGCGAAGCCCGCTTCGACCGCGCCCTGCGCCGCTACCAGCTGGAAGACATGAAGCTCAGCGGCGAGCTCTCCGGCGAACCGCTGCAGCAGAAGAGCATGACCTTCTCCGCCCAGGGCCAACTGCTCGCCGACCTGGCCGCCAACGTCGCCGAGTGGAACGGCCTGAAGCTCTCCGCCAACCAGTTGCGCGCCCTCGGCGAGCTGCACGTGCGCGACCTGAACAGCGAGCCGAAACTCACCGGCGGCATTTCCATCGCCCAGTTCGACCTGCGCAAGTTCCTCGACAGCGTCGGCGTCGCCCTGCCGCCGATGAACGACCCGAGCACCCTGACCAACGTCGAGCTGGTCGGCCGCCTGGAAGGCACGAAAACCAGCCTGGCCCTGGAAGACCTGGCCCTGAAGCTCGATGCCAGCACCTTCACCGGCCGCCTGGCGGTGGAGGATTTCGCCCGGCAGGCCCTGCGCATCCAGCTGAAGAACGACAAGTTCGACGCCGATCGCTACCTGCTGGCGAAAAGCGAAGCCGCGGCCAGCGCCAGCGCCGCGCGCCAGGCCGAGGTCAAGAGCAACGAGAGCAGCGCCCTCTCCGGCCCGAGCACATCGCCGCTGCCGGAAGCACCGACCCAGGTCGCCTGGAGCAGCGACAAACTGCTGCCGGTGGATCGCCTGCGCGCCCTCGACCTGCAGGCCGACCTGAACTTCGGCGTGCTGACCCTGGACAAGTTGCCGATCCAGAATGCCGAGCTCAAAGCCAGCGGCCAGGGTGGCCTGATCACCCTGCAGAGCCTGCGCGGCGGTCTGTACAACGGCAGCTTCGAGACCCGCGGCACCCTCGACGTCCGTCCGGACATCCCGCAGATCGGCATCACCGGCAAGATCGACCGAGTGCCGGTGGAGCACTTCATCAAGCACGATGGCGATACCCCGCCGCTCAAGGGCCTGCTCACCCTGAACAGTGACCTGACCGCCAGCGGCAACAGCCAGAAAGCCCTGATCGACACGCTCAACGGCAATGCCAGCTTCGTCATCAACGACGGCGTGCTGATCAACGCCAACCTCGAACAGCAACTGTGCCAGGGCATCGCCACCCTCAACCGCAAGACCCTGAGCGGCGAGCCACGCGGCAAGGACACCCCGTTCCAGGAACTCAAGGGCAGCCTGGTGCTGCGCAACGGCGTGGCCAGCAACCCGGACCTGAAAGTGCGTATCCCTGGCCTGACCGTCAATGGCAATGGCGACATCGACCTGCGTGTGCTGGGCATGGACTACCGCGTCGGGGTGATCGTCGAAGGCGACAAGCGCGAGATGCCGGACCCGGCCTGCCAGGTCAACGAGCGCTTTGCCGGTCTGGAATTCCCGCTGCGCTGCCGTGGCCCGCTGGAGCTGGGTGCGCGGGCCTGCCGGGTCGACCAGGAAGGTGTCGGCAAGCTGGCCGGCCAGGCGCTGGGCAACCGCATCAACGAAAAACTCAATGAAAAACTCGACGACAAGCTCGGCGACAAGGTCAGTCCCGAACTCAAAGACGCATTGAAGGGCCTGTTCAAACGATGACCCCCGAGCAGTTTTCCACCGCGGTCCTCGACTGGTTCGACCGCCACGGCCGCCACGACCTGCCCTGGCAACAGGGCATCACCCCGTACCGGGTGTGGGTCTCCGAGATCATGCTGCAGCAGACCCAGGTCAGCACCGTGCTCAACTACTTCAGCCGCTTCATGGACGCCCTGCCGGACGTCCAGGCACTGGCCGCGGCGCCGGAAGACGAAGTGCTGCACCTGTGGACCGGGCTCGGCTACTACACCCGCGCGCGCAACCTGCAGAAGACCGCCCGGATCGTCGTCGAGCAGTACGGCGGCGAGTTTCCCCGCGACGTGGAGAAACTCACCGAGCTGCCCGGCATCGGCCTGTCCACCGCCGGCGCGATCGCCAGCATCAGCATGGGCCTGCGTGCGCCGATCCTCGACGGCAACGTCAAGCGCGTGCTGGCCCGCTATACCGCGCAGGAGGGCTATCCCGGCGAGCCGAAGGTGGCGAAGGCGCTGTGGGCCAATGCCGAGCGCTTCACCCCGCATGCCCGGGTCAACCACTACACCCAGGCGATGATGGACCTCGGTGCCACCCTCTGCACCCGCAGCAAGCCCAGTTGCCTGCTGTGTCCGCTGGAGCGTGGCTGCGAGGCGCACATGCTCGGCCAGGAGATCCGCTACCCGCTGCCCAAGCCGCGCAAGGAACTGCCACAGAAGCGCACGCTGATGCCGCTGCTGGCCAACGACGAAGGCGCCATCCTGCTTTACCGGCGGCCCTCCAGCGGACTCTGGGGCGGCTTGTGGAGCCTGCCGGAGCTGGACGACCTGGACGATCTGCAGCACCTCGCCGAGCAGCACCAGTTGCACATCGAAAGCCGCCACGCGCTCAGCGGCCTGACCCACACCTTCAGCCATTTCCAGTTGGCCATCGAGCCGTGGCTGGTGCGCGTCGGCCCGCAGGGCGATCGCGTGGCCGAGGCCGACTGGCTCTGGTATAACCTCGCCACCCCGCCGCGCCTGGGCCTCGCCGCCCCGGTCAAGAAGCTGCTGAAGCGCGCGGCCGACGTATTGACTGCAGGAGAGTCGCGATGACCCGCACCGTTATGTGCCGCAAGTACAAAGAACAACTGCCAGGCCTGGAGCGTCCACCGTATCCGGGCCCCAAGGGCCTCGACATCTACGAACACATCTCGCAGAAGGCCTGGGCCGACTGGCAGAAGGAGCAGACCATGCTCATCAACGAAAAGCGCCTGAACATGATGAACGCCGAGGACCGCAAATTCATCCAGGGCGAGATGGACAAGTTCTTCTCCGGCGAGGCATTCGAGAAGGCCGAAGGCTACGTTCCACCCAGCGAATGACCCCCTGGAAACGTAAGCGTCGGTATTAATTAAAAAAATTTTGAAATTGTTGTTGACGCAAACCTGAAAAAGCCTTTTAATGCGCCCCGTTGCCCAGATAGCTCAGTCGGTAGAGCAGAGGATTGAAAATCCTCGTGTCGGCGGTTCGACTCCGTCTCTGGGCACCAAATACCGAGAAACCCCAAGGAACCACGTGTCCCTTGGGGTTTTTTCTTGCCTGCGATTTCAGGGTGCCTGCACGGTTAGCGTATCGTCGGGCTTGAGCGAGTGATCGCCAGCCCTCCAGAGTCATTCCGCACATCTCGCCACCGAGCCTCAACAGGCGCCTCTCGCTGCCACTCCAGCGCATGCATTCCAGAGCAAAGAATCTCCTTCTCCCTTGTCCGAGTATGGCAACGTCAGCAAGTCGAACCGACACGCCATAGCTCACGGAGAACCTGATGCGAATCCATCAACTCGAGATCAAGAGTTTTCGTCTTCTGGCTGACGTCAACCTGGCGCTGGAAGCGCAAACACCCGCAGCCACCTGACGCAGTGAGAATGATCAAGCCACATACTGACTTACGGCCACCCCAGCGCCTCGCATCTGCACGAAGAAGCTATCTATTTTCATGAGCGCTTTTAACCGTCGCGTAGAGATTGCCTACGAAGTCTACGTATCGTTGCGGGAAATCATTCTTTCTCATGTAGTCGATCGCATTTTTATAGAGAGCGGCATAATAGCCATCCGACCGATCCATTTGCTCAGGCGTTGGAGTAACTCCCGGTGTGAAGCCGCTCTTTTGCCCAATAATTTCATGCTGCTGCTTCATCTTGATGATCACGTTGGCAATAAAAGACTCAGCATAATACGCCTCTGCAGGAGGCAGGTATTTGTGCGCATCCTTGACAAACTCATCAGTCGATTCAAATCGGGCCAACCCCTCACAGCAATACTCCCTTCTGTAGCCGTAATACAACCGGTCCATAGCGTCCATCCAGGCGGAATAAAACTCTTCGGAGGTGGGTTTTCGCTCCAGTCTGACCTGGTTCATGTAAATCAACTGACATGTTTCAAAACAAGAACTTTCAGAAGGAGCCCAACTGGCCGTAGCGGCCTGACTCATGTTCCTTTTCTTAAGCGCGTACAGGAAAAATAGGGATTTGGCGTGGGCGCGCTGATTAAAGAACATCTTCGGAAGTAGCTCTTCGGCTTCCAGGCAAAAAGAATCTGCTCCGCTCGCTCCCTTGACACAGTGTTCCTGATATTCGCTTTCGACTCTTTGGGTGACGGCATCAAGGTTCGGTGCACCTTCCTTGGGTACGCCGGTACGCTCTAGCTCAGCGCGCCTCGCATCCCAGTATTCCCAGCCCTGATCTGTTGCGCAGCCATGTATCAATAGTGTTAAAGAAATGAAACAGACAAAGGCGATTGGCTTTTTCACAGAGCCCCCTACTGATGATTATTTACCAATTAAAGCCAGTAAATCGAGCCTCTGACACTTGGCTGAGCTAATGTTCAGGTTAGTCCAGCATTATCGACGCTGCAAAAAACATGAACGCCCGACGTTCATGAATGATGATTGGAGGCTTAAATGAAATCGCTTCTCGTTCTTGCACTTGCCTTTGCAGGTACACCTATTGCTCTAGCCGATAGCTGTCCAGATGTTTTAAATACGGCAAGTGGATCCGTTGATCTACGAAGTTTCATCAATACCTACGGCGCGAACGCATTGGCCAACGCTCAATTAGGCCTGGATCAAAGTCGTGCGCAAGATTGCTCAAGCGTAGTGAACGCTGAAGAGTGCGAGGCGACTGTTGAGCTGGCAGCATTGATGGTTAGCACGCTGCAGAGCTGTTTGAACAAGGTGACAACCGAGTCCATATCCAAGCCTTCGCCCCCCAGTAATCCTCCTGGGAAAAAGAGTAAATCCATCGATAAAGTCGCTGCTGATGCCGCCAATGATCCTGCAAGCAACCCATGGGCCTCGGAAGGGAATAACTCAAGAGCCAAGTCACCAAACAACGAAAAGGTGAATATTGAAGCCCAGGGCTGCCCCTATGTAATCCAGGACATTCCGGGAGCCTTTCACTCGCCAAAAACTTATATTTGCTATCAGGGTAGAACCCAGAAATGTGATATCAACGGAAAAAAAAATGGAACCGTGACTTACGCATGGCGAGTTACTAACCAGTCGGACTGCATACACCCCGAGGGCTGGATTGATGTTGTAACGGTAGAGTCGAATGCGGCCTTTGCTCGCAAGCAGACCAAGGTACATGAAGATGAATAACGCGAACCCATGTCGCCAGAGCAGATCTGCCTGATTGATGACTCCAACGAAAACGTCCGGGCAGCAAGAGGCTTCGGATGGAAAGCCGTTGAGTGGCGCAAAGGCTCGAAGCTTGCAATTGAGATGAGTCGACTCACGGCCGAAAACCAATGCCGGATTCAGGTTTTTTGTTCGTGCGCGAAAAACCACCCACGCATTGATCGATATCAATACGCCATCACCCGATCTATGTAAGTTGTGGGTTGGACATTCGAAGGAACAGAAGGCCCGATCCCATGAGTGAAGAAACCCCCGTCCTCCCGCTCCCAGAGCCCGGGGTAAGCACGCACCACGTCACACCGCACAAACCCGCCACCCCGCGCCCGCCACGTCGCTCACGCAAGCCTTCGCCGATCGTCGAAACCGATATCGTGCCGAACAGCCCTGCCGCCCTCGAAGTCGCCCATGCCCCCCATGGCAGCGACGAGGACAGCGCGTCGGCGCAGCTGCCGCACAATTATCCGTACAGCACGCGCATGCGCCGCGCCGAATACGACAAGGCCAAACACGCGCTGCAGATCGAGCTGCTGAAGGTGCAGAACTGGGTCAAGGAAACCGGCCAGCGCGTGGTCATCCTGTTCGAAGGCCGGGATGCCGCGGGCAAGGGCGGCACCATCAAGCGCTTCATGGAGCACCTGAACCCGCGTGGCGCGCGGATCGTCGCCCTGGAAAAACCGTCCGATCAGGAAAAGGGCCAGTGGTATTTCCAGCGCTACATCCAGCACCTGCCAACCGCGGGCGAGATGGTCTTCTTCGACCGCTCCTGGTACAACCGCGCCGGCGTCGAGCGGGTCATGGACTTCTGCACGCCGCTGCAGTACCTGGAGTTCATGCGTCAGGCCCCGGAGTTGGAGCGCATGCTGTGCAACAGCGGCATCCTGCTGTTCAAGTACTGGTTCTCGGTGAACCGCGAGGAGCAACTGCGCCGCTTCATCTCACGCCGCGACGACCCGCTCAAGCACTGGAAGCTGTCGCCCATCGATATCAAGTCGCTGGACAAGTGGGGCGAGTACACCGCGGCCAAGGAGGCCATGTTCTTCCACACCGACACCGCCGATGCGCCCTGGACCGTGATCAAGTCGGACGACAAGAAGCGCGCGCGGCTCAACTGCATCCGCCACTTCCTGCACTCGCTGGATTACCCCGGCAAGGACTTCCGCGTCGCCCACGAACCCGACCCGCTGCTGGTGGGCCGCGCTTCACGGGAGATCGAGGAAGACCGTCGCGACGAGGAAGACGCGCAGCTGCAGAGCCGGGTCAGTTCCCTGGTGCTGCCGCGCTGAAGCCTGCAGTGCGCCTGGCATGCCGGGCGCCACTGCCTGCGGTCCGTTAATCCCCCTCGCCGGCTTGGGTTTCCCGGTCAACTGCGTTTCAATACGCGCCATTTGACTGACTTCGCACAAGGGAACCCCCATGGCCTCGAACACCAAACAACAGAAACGCGCCAAGCGCGCCGCCACCAAGGCCCGCGAGAACCGCATGGTGCGCAGCGGCCAGGCGGTGAAGAGCGGCGGCGAGGCCTCCAGCGCCAGCGTCCAGCAGGTGTTCGACAAGGCCATGAGCTCGAACAGCTACGCCGCGCTGTTCGACAAGATGAAGAAAGCCCAGGAGACCAGCCTGGAAGCCATGATCGCCGTGTTCATGGTCGACCCGCTGCTGACCCTGGTGCTCAAGGGCCACAAGGAAGAGCATGCGACCGACTACATCTGCATGGTCTTCTGCGCCTATCGCAAATGGCTGGACGGCACCGAGGAAGCCGAGGCCATGGCCTGGCTGGAGAGCGAGGAATTCCAGGACGCCTATGTGGCGGCGTCGGAGCTGGTGTCGAAGCAGAAGAAATTCGGCTGACGGCACACCCTCTGTAGGAGCTGGCTTGCCTGCGATGGACTGCATAGCGGTCCCAAAACCATCCAGCACGAGCTACCGTCAGGGTGAGTTCCTGGATTCAGTGCCTGCTTGACCATATTTATCCAGAGGCTCGGCGTGACAGGCTTTGGGACCGCTACGCGGTCCATCGCAGGCAAGCCAGCTCCTGCAGAGGTCGCGCAAAGCCTGAGTTGGAAGGAGCGTCAGGATGTCTTCAAGCAGCAAGCAACAGAAACGCGCCAAGCGCGCCGCGGCCAAGGCCAAGCAAAACCGCATGGTACGCAACGGAACAGCGGCACCCAAAGCCGAAGTCGACCTGGACGCCCCACTGGTCAATGATCTGATTCGTATCGGCTTTGAGTCCGGCCACTACCAGAAGCTGTTCAAGGAGATGAACGAAGCCGAAAAGACCAGCCTCGCCGAGGTGTTTTCTCTCTTCTTCCGTGATCCCCTTACCGACGCGGTGGAGGACACCTACACGGATGAATATTCCTACTACGTCGAAAGCCTGTTCTGTGCCTATCACCATTGGTTGCACAACAGCACAAGGGAAGAAGCCACGGCTTGGTACCTGAGCGAAGAAGTACAGGATGCTTTCATGGATGGTGCAGAGTTGGCGGCCATGCAATACGAGCAGGATGACGCATTCGACGAAGAGCTGGTCCTCCCGCCCATCGATGAACTGATCATGAAAGCCTTCGACTCCGGCCACTACGAAGAGCTGTACGAGAAGATGCAGGAGGCCCAGAAGACCAGCCTCGTCAACATGTTCACCGTCTTCTGTCACGACCCCATGACGATCCTGGTCGAGGACGGCTACGACGAGGACTCATTCGCCATCTATGCCAAGCATGTGATCAGCATCTACCACCAATGGGTACACGACAGCAGCAAGGAAGAAGCTACTGAATGGGCCCTGAGCGACGACATTCTCGAGAGCTACGAACAGGCGCTATCGCTGCCCCGGCCAGACGAAAAATAAACAAAGAAGAAGGCCGCGATCAGATCGCGGCCTTCTTCTTTCAACTCAAGCCCTTCAGTTGTCCATCACCAGGCGTCCAGCCCTTTCGGCCTTGCGCTTGCGCGCCACCAGCAGACCGGCGGCCACCACGGCAATGCTCAGCAAGCCAGTGGAAAGCACCTCCGCCCGATGATCCGGACGCACCAGCATCAGGGTCAGCACACCGATGATGAAGAAGATGGTGACCCAGGTCAGCACCGGGAACGCCCACATCTTGAAAGCGATCTTCTCGCCACGGGCCATGCGCTGACGACGCATGCGCAGTTGCGACACGGCGATCACCAGGTACACCAGCAAGGCAATGGCGCCCGAACTGGCCAGGAGGAATTCGAACACCTGCGCCGGCGCCACATAGTTGGCGAACACGGTGAGGAACGCCGCCGCGGTGGACAGCAGCACTGCCCAGTGCGGCGTGCCGCTGGCGTTGGTACGCTGGGCCAGCGCCGGGGCATCACCGCGCTTGCTCAGGGAGAACAGCATGCGCGACGAGGTGTACAGCGCCGAGTTCAGGCAGCTGGTCACGGCGATCAGCACGACGATGTCGACGATCAGCTTGGCATGCGGGATGCCCATCAGTTGCAACACGGTCTGGTACGAACCGACTTCCGCCAGCTCGCCGGCATTCCACGGCACCAGGGCGACGACGATGAAGATCGAGACGAGATAGAACAGGAAGATCCGCCAGATCACCGAGTTGGTCGCCTTGCTGATCTGCCGGCCCGGGTCCTTCGACTCGGCGGCGGCAATGGTGACGATTTCGGTACCCATGAACGAGAACATGGTGGTCAGCATGGCGCCCAGCACCGCGCCGAGGCCGTTGGGCATGAAGCCCTGGGTGTCGAACAGATGGCTGACACCGCTGACCTGGCTGTTCGGCATGAAGCCGAAGATCGCCGCCAGGCCGAGAATGATGAAGCCGATGATCGCCACCACCTTGAGCAGGGCGAACCAGAATTCGAATTCACCGTAGTTCTTCACGCTGAACAGGTTGGTCGCGGTCAGCAGCAGGGTAATGACCAGGGTGAACACCCAGATCGCCACATCGGGGAACCAGGCATGCAGGATGGTCGCGGCGGCGTTGGCCTCCAGCGGGATGACCAGCACCCAGAACCACCAGTACAGCCAGCCGATGGTGAAACCGGCCCAGTGCCCGATGGCACGGTCGGCGTAGGTGGAGAAGGAACCGGTGTCCGGCGAGGCCACGGCCATTTCGCCGAGCATGCGCATCACCAGTACCACCAGCGTGCCCGCCGCGGCGTAGGCCAGCAGCACGGCCGGACCGGCGGCGGCGATGGCATGGCCGGAGCCGACGAACAGGCCGGCACCGATCACGCCAGCGATGGACAGCATGGTCACATGCCGTTGCTTGAGCCCCTGAGCGAGGTCATTGGAATTGTGCTTACCGCTCATAAAACTACCTATGCAAAGAATGGGGGATCTTCCCGCGTTCGAGGCCGCATGCCCTTTTGGGGCGCCCTGGGTCTCGTGAGAGGTGGATGGCAATAAGCGGGCCAGGTTGTTGGACCGTTTATGTCGAAATACCCCGTAACCACGACAGACAAGGCCTGCGGCGCTTTCAGCCAGCCATTGGCCGAAAGGCCGCCAAAATTGCCAGACTTCGCCGGATTACTGAAATACCCACTTACAATTAGAAATGGGTGCGCCATAACCGAACACAGGTAACACCTTGTGCAACTTTACGAGTCACCAAGGTGCAACCTTAAGCCGCCAAAGCGCTCCGCGCAGGCGCCACCAACCATCGCCGCGACCAAATACGACTTTCCAGCGGCGGCCAAAAATGGCACCATCGCGCCTTTTTTCATCCAGGCCGAGACCCCGCGAAGCGGACCGGCGGACAGCGACGCGACAGTCCCCTGCGACGATGCGACACCCGCCGCCCCCATGGCCGACCACGCTGCTCGACCTTCTTGGCTGCGATCCGAGCGCTATGCTAGCGTGGCGCCTCGCCAGGACGGCCGCCAACAAGCAGAACGCACAGAACATATGAGGACCGCACATGGCCCAGGCCACGCCCGCGCTGGAAATCCGCAACCTGCACAAACGCTACGGTGAACAGGAGATTCTCAAGGGCATTTCCCTCACCGCCCGCGACGGCGACGTGATCTCCATCCTCGGTTCCTCCGGTTCCGGCAAGTCGACCTTGCTGCGCTGCATCAACCTTCTGGAAAACCCGCACCAGGGCGAAATCCTCGTCGCCGGCGAAGCGCTCAAGCTCAAAGCCGCGCGCAATGGCGAACTGGTCGCCGCCGACGGCAAGCAGATCAACCGCATGCGCAGCGAAATCGGCTTCGTCTTCCAGAACTTCAACCTGTGGCCGCACATGACCATCCTCGACAACATCATCGAGGCGCCACGTCGCGTCCTGGGCCAGAGCAAGGCCGAGGCGATCGAGCATGCCGAAGCGCTGCTGGACAAGGTCGGCATCCACAACAAGCGGCACAGCTACCCCAGCGAACTCTCGGGCGGCCAGCAGCAGCGCGCGGCCATCGCCCGCACCCTGGCGATGAAGCCCAAGGTCATCCTGTTCGATGAACCGACCTCCGCACTGGACCCGGAAATGGTCCAGGAAGTCCTCAACGTCATCCGCGCACTGGCCGAAGAAGGCCGCACCATGCTGCTGGTGACCCACGAAATGAGCTTCGCCCGGCAGGTGTCCAGCGAAGTCGTCTTCCTCCATCAGGGCCTGATCGAAGAGCAGGGAACGCCGCAGCAGGTTTTCGAAAACCCGACCTCGGCGCGTTGTAAGCAATTCATGTCCAGCAACCGCTAACGGAGCAACACGCATGCAGACCTACAAGAAATTCCTCCTGGCCGCTGCCGCCACGCTGGTGTTCTCGGCCAATGCCATGGCCGCGGAAAAACTGCGGATGGGTATCGAGGCGGCCTACCCGCCGTTCAACAGCAAGGACGCCAGCGGCCAGGTGGTCGGCTTCGACAAGGACATCGGCGACGCCCTGTGCGCCAAGATGAAAGTCGAGTGCGAAGTGGTCACCTCCGACTGGGACGGCATCATCCCGGCCCTGAACGCCAAGAAGTTCGACTTCATCGTCTCTTCGCTGTCGATCACCGACGAGCGTAAGAATGCCGTCGATTTCACCAAGCGCTACTACTCGAACAAGCTGCAGTTCATCGCGCCGAAGAACGTCGACTTCAAGACCGACAAGGCCTCGCTGAAGGGCAAGACCATCGGCACCCAGCGCGCCACCCTGTCCGCCACCTGGCTGGAAGACACCTACGGCGGCGACATCCGGGTATCGCTGTATGACACCCAGGAAAACGCCTACCTCGACCTGACCTCCGGCCGTGTCGACGCACTGCTGGCCGACAAGTACGTGAACTACGACTGGCTGAAATCCGATGCCGGCAAGAACTACGAGTTCAAGGGCGAGCCCGTGGTCGAAAGCGACGAGATCGGCATCGCCGTGCGCAAGGGCGACAAGCAACTGGTCGACAAGCTGAACGCCGCGCTGGACGAGATCATCGCCGACGGCACGTACAAGAAGATCAACGACAAGTACTTCCCGTTCAGCATCTATTGATTCGCCCCGACCGGTACCGCCTCGCGCGGTGCCGGTCCCTTGAACACTCCTGCCCATGAATATTGATCTACACGGATTCGGGCCGGCGCTTGCCGCTGGCACGCTGATGACCGTCAAACTGGCGCTGTCGGCGCTGTGCCTGGGCCTGGTCCTCGGCCTGCTCGGTGCATTGGCCAAGACCTCGCCGTACAAACCCCTGCGCTGGGTCGGCGGCAGCTACTCGACCATCGTTCGCGGCGTACCGGAACTGCTCTGGGTACTCTTCATCTATTTCGGCTCGGTCACCCTGATGAGCCAGCTCGGCGACCTGCTGGGCATCCCCGGCCTGGAACTGAGCGCCTTCGCCGCCGGCGTCATCGCCCTCGGCCTGTGCTTCGGTGCCTATGCCACGGAAGTGTTCCGCGGCGCGCTGCTGGCGATCCCCAAGGGTCACCGTGAAGCGGGCCTGGCGCTGGGCCTGTCGAAGGGGCGGATCTTCTCGAAGCTGATCCTGCCGCAGATGTGGCGCATCGCCCTGCCTGGTCTGGGCAACCTGTTCATGATCCTGATGAAGGACACCGCGCTGGTGTCGGTGATCGGCCTTGAAGAGATCATGCGCCAGTCGCAGAACGGCGTGACCACCACCAAGGAACCGTTCACCTTCTACATGGTGGCGGCCATGATCTACCTGGGGCTGACCGTCCTTGCCATGACCGGCATGCACTTCATGGAAAAACGCGCCGGACGCGGCTTCGCGAGGGCCAACTCATGAATTGGGAAGTCATCATCAAATGGCTGCCGCGCCTGGCCCAGGGCGCGACCCTGACCCTGGAGCTGCTGGCCATCGCCGTCATCGTCGGCCTGATCGTCGCCATCCCGCTGGGCATCGCCCGTTCCTCGCGGCTGTGGTACGTGCGTGCCCTGCCCTATGGCTACATCTTCTTCTTCCGTGGCACACCGCTGCTGGTGCAGCTGTTCCTGGTCTACTACGGCCTGGCGCAGTTCGACGCGGTCCGCTCCAGCTCGCTGTGGCCGTACCTGCGCGACCCGTTCTGGTGTACCGCGCTGACCATGACCCTGCACACCGCGGCCTATATCGCCGAGATCCTGCGTGGTTCGCTGCAGGCCATCCCGCGTGGCGAGATCGAAGCGGCGCGGGCGCTGGGCATGTCCCGCGCCACCGCGATGCTGCACATCATGCTGCCGCGCGCCGCGCGCATCGGCCTACCGGCGTACAGCAACGAAGTGATCCTCATGCTCAAGGCCAGCGCCCTGGCCAGTACCGTGACCCTGCTGGACATCACCGGCATGGCCCGCACGATCATCGCCCGGACCTACATGCCGGTGGAGATCTTCTTCGCCGCGGGTGTGTTCTACCTGGTGATCTCGTTCGTCCTGGTGCAGGCGTTCAAGCTGCTGGAACGCTGGCTGCGGGTGGACGCGACCCAGGCTCGGTAAGCTGAAATCGGGGCCGCGCAGGTGGCCCCGATTTCATGGGCAACCACAATCCCCGTGGGAGCGAGCGTGCTCGCGAATGGCCGCAAAGCGGCCACACCCCCTCCATCCTCGATCCCCCGGGCCCACCCATGACCGCCTACCTGGAAAACGACCAGCTCCTCCCGCGCTTCCAGGCCCTTGACCAGTTCCTGCGCGAGCACCACCACCTCTGGCACCCGCGCCCGTTCACCACCCTGCGCCTGCCTTGGGAAACCAGCCACCCGGAGCTGGCCGAATGGCTGCGCGGCCGAACCCTGGCCGACGCCGAGTCTGCCGATAACGATCCCTGCCACGTCCTCGCCCCGGCCCCCTACCCGCGACTGGCGGCCGAAGCCCAGGCACTGGCAGCCCTGGGCGACTTATCCACAACGGCCCTCGCCGCCGCCAGCCCGCGCCTCAACGTCGATGTGCCCGGGCGCAAATGGCAGCAGATCGAAGCCTTCGCCAGCCACCTCGACTTCGCCCGGCGCGCGCATCACTGGCTCGACTGGTGCGCCGGCAAGGGCCACCTCGGCCGCCGCCTGCTGGGCGCAGTGCAGCGCCTCACCTGCCTGGAACACGACAGCGCGCTGGTCGCCGCTGGCGAGCGCCTCAGCCGGCACCACCAACTGCCGGCCGAGCACCGCCTGCAGGACGTCATGGCCGAAAGCGCTGCCGCCCAGCTCAGCGCGCAACACACCCCCGTGGCCTTGCATGCGTGCGGCGATCTGCATGTCCGCCTGATCCAGCTCGCCAGTGCCAGCGGCTGCCAGCAACTGGCGATCGCCCCCTGCTGCTACAACCGCACCAGCGGACCTGGGTACACACCGTTATCCACCGCCGCCCGCGCATCGACACTGCGCCTCGACCTCGACGACCTCGGCCTGCCCCTGAGCGAAACCGTCACCGCTGGCAGCCGCGTGCGCCGCCAGCGCGACCAGTCAATGGCCTGGCGCCTGGGTTTCGACCTGCTGCAACGCCAGTTGCGAAAGAGCGACGATTATCTGCCGACCCCGTCACTGCCGAGCAGTTGGCTGCACAAGTCCTTCGCCGACTACTGCCACGACCTTGCCGCCCTCAAGGGCCTGAGCGTGACGGACGCTCCCGACTGGCCGGCTCTGGAAGCCGCCGGCTGGCAACGCCTGGCCCAGGTGCGCAATCTGGAGCGGGTGCGCAACCTGTTCCGCCGCCCGCTGGAGCTCTGGCTCGTCCTCGACCGTGCACTGTATCTGCGCGAACAGGGCTACAACGTCCGCCTCGGCACCTTCTGCCCGCACCAACTGACCCCACGCAATCTGTTGTTGTTGGCGGAAAAACCTGTGGATAACTCTGTGAGCAACTTCACGCTTTCGGGCTGAAAAGTCGCGGTGCTGAGCGGGTCTGCGGATCGAAGGTATTTTTCCGCACCTGTTAAACGCCTGAGAAAACAGCCGTTTGCACCGGCGTCAATGCGGCGAGGCAGCGCACTTGCATGGGGTGCAAGGGGTCGATGTGGTTTGTGCATAAGCGTTAAAGCGAATTAGGCGGGGGTGGTTCAGATCCGGGTTGAGCGGGGTGCCGTATCGGCTTCTGTGTAGGAGCGGATTCATCCGCGATCGGCGGCGCAGCCGTCGTAAAACCTGAATCCCGCATCTGCCTGATCCACCTGGGTACCAGCTTAATCTCCGCTTCGCGCCAAATCGCTGCTGTCAGGCGCTCCGGGGGAATCCGCTCCCCACAGTCCGTGGGCACCAGACCTCCCAAAACCCGCCACCCAAAACACTGAAAGCCCCGAAATACGGGGCTTCCAACAGGATCACAATGAATAGGTTTACAGAACCAAACCGATCGCTATAATAGCGCGCCTACCTTGCCGGTATAGCTCAGATGGTAGAGCAACTGACTTGTAATCAGTAGGTCCCGGGTTCGATTCCTGGTGCCGGCACCATATAGATCAACGACTTAGGCTCACCTTACGGTGGGCCTTTTTCGTTTTTGCTCAACACTTCGCTCAACACTTCTCTCACGCTGGGCTTTCTGCTCAACACTCCCCGGAGCTGCTACCTCAATGCTGGCACACCCTGATGCCTCACCTCAGCACCTCCAGCAGAGCGTCTATCTCAGCCACTGCTTTTTCCTCGATGCGTGATAGCTGCTCGAGGCGCCGCGCAAAGGTTTTGCGGTGCATGCCCTTGGGGCGGCGTATGTACTCGGCGGGGTAGTCAAACGGCCCGGAATCACAGCCCAGGCTGTAGCGCAACGCCCAAGAGCGATCCGTAGCGCGATCACGCTTACTGGCTTGCTGGCTGCGATAGTTAAGCCGCATGCAATGACGACAGGCGAACATCGCACCACCGTACAAATTCAGAACGCGGCTGTCACATTGCGGGCAGCGGAACCACGGACGCTCCCCACCCAGGTGGCAGGGCGTCCAGGTAATCGACACAGGATAATCGTACTGTACTGGCTCGCTGCCCTGGCTGCGGCTTTGATAGCGCAGGCGCATACCACACCGGCTCTCGACTGTAATACAGATACCGGCCACCTTCTCGCCATCTCGCCACCAGCACCAGTCGAAACACGCACCTGGTGTTAGCAACTTGCCGCGCCTCAGCCCGTTCATGCTCAGCCTGCGGTAATCAGCGGTGCTGTCTTTCTCTCGTGCTCTGCCCATCGAATCGAACCTAAATCAATTGGAAAAATGCGGGGCTAAGAATTGCCCGTGCTTGATCCAGGCTGACGGGTGCGGAAAGCGCGGATTTTGCGGAATGCCCCATCGTTGCTGGCGTGTAGATTGCGGAGGCTCTGCGGAGGGCTGCGGAAAATCGGTATCCATAGATCAGGTACCAGCAACGACGGTCGCGTTCTCCGCACTTTTCCGCAACTCTTCCGCAAGCGGCAGGCCGCGCCGCTACTGGCGCTCCGCATTTTCCGCAGCTTCCGCAAGCGGATTGATCCTGAACTGATTGCCGTCGCTGGTCAGCAGGTGGCCGTACTCAGCCAGAATGCCTAGCAGACGGTCACGTTTTTTGGCGTGACGCATGCGCTGGGGCCATGATTTACCGGCATGAGCCTTATCGAAGGTGCGCCAGTTTGCGGCCCGCTTGGGATCTTGCATCCATTCCATAATGGCAACGGCGTCCCTCATATCAGGGTTAACAGATTCCGAATCGGTATAGCGTGCCCATTCGTTAAGTGAGTACCGCGCCAGCACGGTAGCACGGCGCAGACATTCGCCATCTATCCGCTGCTGCCCCTCAAAGCAGGCAAATACAGCAGCTAGGCGGCGCACTAGTTCACCCGCACGGCCAGCGAAGGGGCGCAGGTTCTCGAACTTACCGAGGCTAGATTGCTCACCTTCCACTTCGTTGTAGAACTCCAGCCAGTCCTGTTCGGCTTCGGTGTCCAACTCCAGCGCCGGCGGTTTAACTTCGCCGGTCTCATGGTCAATTTCTTGGGGCGTTGCCGCGATAGCCTCACACCGTGCCCAGTAGCGTTGCAGGCGCGAATCGGCATAAGCCTTGCGGTTTAATTGGTCTGAGGTCAGAAAGCGCGTACCGGCTAAGCTCTCAGGGCTAACGAACAAGAACCGGGGCAGAAAGCCCTGGCCACGCAATAAGGGATCATTAAGCGCATCCGATACCGTTACGCTCTGAGCTAAAAGATGCACGCTGAGGCGGCGGTTGTACGCAAAGCCTGAGCCCTCGGCATTACCGTGTGAGCGGGTGCGCTCAAAGGTGCCCGTGTCGAATGCCTTAACCAAGCCGCCCAGTGTTGCGGCCCGTGTGTCTGCTTTCAGTGAGGCACCGCCGAGCACTTGCCCACCTTCATCCGTGTCCCAACTAGCGGCAGGCGTGCCCCGGATCATGTCACCTGCAATACGCTCAAAGGTGGCATCGCTGTATTGAGTGCGAGGATCAAAGGGGATCGGGTGCTCAGCGGTGAATTGCTCAAGCTGCTTACCCCTCAAGCCAGCGGCCATATTGGATATGTCAGCACAGGCTTTGCGGTGATCGGTGCGGGCCTTTTCTTCGGCTTCATCAATAGTTTTGAATGCCAGGCGGCGACATTCGCTTTTGCGGTCGCCAGAGTCGGCCAGCGTCAGCAGGAACATAGAGCAAGGCATACCGCCTGGCCTGTGGATATGGGGCGCATTAACTCGGGGCTGAGCCAAGTGCACTGCGGCCCCGGTCACGCATTGGCCAGCCAGGGCTGGCGGTGCCTGTACATGCTCGGCAATTGCTTGGGCGGCGTCACGCATAAGCGACGGCAACGCCTCCAGCGGGTAAGGCTCTGCGGCTTCAAGGTCGAGCAGTAAAGGGCGTGGCGCGGTGATCGGCTCCAAAAACTCCTGAGCATATGGCCGGCTAGATACTGTTTTTATTAGCCCGATACGCTTGGCCTTTGGCGCTGGCCCCATGTCTGGCTCTCCATTGGGTAAGCGTGGGCGTGTATCGACAGGATCAGCAGGCGGCAATTCAGCAATGGGGTAATCATACGCTTGGTCGAAGTGTTGGCCATCGTCACTCTGCATGCCTTCCATGTCGCTGTATGCCTCCAATGGAATCGTATCCATGTAGGGCTGCGTAAGGTCACTCATGGCTCACACCTCCCCGTCAGTATTTGATGCCAGGTAATACAGAGCGATGCCGCGATGCGTGCGGCCTTGATCGTCGGTCATGCGGATGCGCTGGGCGCGTATCCTGTAACCACGCTCTTTCAGCTCTTTGATCCTGGCGGCGGGCATCAGAATGCCCAGCTCACTGCGAGCGGTAAGGGTGTCCACGGGGCCGAGTCGCAGGCGTGCCAGCAGACAGGCACGCTGGGCGCTGGTGCTGCTATGATCGGGGCGCGTTGAATTATTAGGGCCGGCCTGTTGGTCGGCCTTTTTCTTGTCTGTCATTTCATGCCACCTCGCCCTGACGGGTAGCCAGCCATGCATCAAGCTCGGACTTGCGATAGCCCACGGCACGGGCGCTCAACTTGATCTTGCGGGGGAAGCCTTCGGTCTGACTCAGACGCCAAAGAGTTACAAGGGAAATACCGCCCAGATAATCAGCGGTGGCCTGATTGCTGCGGATGATGTCGGTTTGTTGGTGCATCTTGTGAAGTCTCCTCTAGTGGGTGACTTCACTTTCAGGGGTGGGAAGGGATTAGCCGGCTAACTCACCCTTCCCGGCAGCCTTCCACCAGTCGCGCAACGTGCTCATGGCCACTCTGTACGGCTCGTCCAAATCATCGGCGCCTAGCAAGTAACGGCACGCGCCCTCGGGGCCGTCCTCCAGTGTTAGGCCGCCGTCTATGCTGCCCACCCTTACCGAGTCGATAAAGACCATCAAGGTTGAGCCCCCGAGCCTTGCCTTCTTCATTGCCGCTATAAACGCGGCGCGCAAATTCGTATTGTATTTGCGAGGCTCTTTCGGCTTGTTTCGTGGCCTAGGTTTGGCCGCTACTTCTTTCTGCCTGGAGCGGTCTGCAAACATCGCGCCTAGATAAAACAATGCCTCAACCTTCAGGCCACTAATATCAGGCCCTCCACCATCTAGCATATGGCCAACCAAGCACTTGGCCTGTAGAAAATTCATATACACCCTAAACGGGCCCCGCAGGGTATCGGGCAGTGGCGGGTCAATACGGCCATCGAAGTCAGCCAGCAGGATCAGCGCCAGCGCCAGCAGGTACGACGGGTGCTTTGCTTGCAGTTGCTCGAACGCCTCGCTAGCCAATGGCTCGGGCTTATCGGCGGCGCTGCTGATGAATATCTCGCCTACCACCTCTAGGGCCTGCACCCATGTGTCTTTGGAAGGCGGCGAGGTTGCGCGCATCAGGGCAGCCACCTCTGCCAGCGGGTGCCCCTCGCTAGCCGTGGTCAGTAGCTCATACAGGGATTGCGCGGCCATGCCGTGCATACCACCGTCGGCCAAATAGTCACTAATCCAGCCCATTAGAAGCCCTCCGTGGCACAATATTATCAGCAGGTACCTGCCCCGCTAGCCCGTCTAGGTAACGAGCCCAGCGGGATAAATCCTCGCGTTTTTCACTCACATAGCTGTAACGGTCATAGTGCTTTGCCTGTACTCCACTGCGGCCATGCGACAACAGCCAGGCCCGGCGTTGCTCATCCGTGCCCAGCTCTGCAAGGTGAGTTTCAATCGTGGCGCGCATGGTTCGCCAAGTGAAGCGGCGGGTCAGAGCCTTGCCGGCCAGTTCGCTACCCAGCTCGCTGAATATCTTGAGTGCGGTGTCGGACGACAGCGGGCGGCTGCTCAGCGCGAAGGGGCCGGCCAATTTGCATGGCTGCGCCTCTCCCCGCGCCAGCAATGGCGCCAGTACTTCGCCAAGCCGCCCACCGATGGGCAGCAGGTGATCCCGTGGCGGGGTGCCCTTGCCGCCTTTGTAGTCCACAAGGCGCAACAGTGGGCCGTGCTCGGGATCGTCAAGTAGATCATCCCACTTAGCCCGGCAGAGCATTTCCACGCGCTGCCCGGCCATGTAGAGCATGGCTCTGGCAATGGCCTGGTGGTGGGTCGGCAAGCTGTCTAGCGCGCTTAGCAGATGCCGCAATTCGTCCTTGTTCAGCGCCTCAGTATTGGCCCTTTCAGCGCCCTCAATGGTCGGCAGATCAGTAACCGGATTATGCGACAGGCCGAACTCAACAGCGCCCCCAGATCGTTGCGGGCTCAGGTCGTTCTTTAGGCCAAAGGCGAAGGCTGCACGAAGGTAGGCACGCAGACGATTAGCCGTTGTCAGCTTGCCATTGCTGGCGCTGGCAGTGGTCTTGCGTGCTCCCCGGCCTTTCGTTGCAGGTGGGCGGGTCAGGCAATGGCGCAGAATTTCGGTTATGTCGCCGGGCTGAATCTCTTTCGCCTTGCGGGCGGCCAGTTCGGGGAACGCGCTCAACACATTCAGATTGAATGAGCCCTGCACGTCCTTGGCGCTGCTCTTGCCCTTGCGCCGCATATCCTCCACATAGCCGGCCAGCAGTTGCTCAAAAGAGCCTTTGCGTGCTTCCAGGCTAGCGGCACGCTCAGCCATTGCCGATTGCTGGCGCTGGTGCTCGTCATATGCCCTCAAGGTGGGAAAGCGGCGCACCTCAGCAGATACGCGCTCAGCTTCTTTCCTCCAGTGGGCAAGGCCACGAATCAAACCCTCTGCGCCCATCTCACCAAATGAGCCCAGCTTGCGGCGCTCTTGCTTACCCTCACGGCGCAAAGCCAGGTAAACCTCAACAACTCCAGTCGGGCGACGCTCCAGCAACATCGAACCGGCGCCACGTTCCCCGAGCTGTTCGGAAAGGGTACGGGCAGGCTGAATCTCGCCCCCTTTCTTGATTGTCCCGCTGCTTACCCATCCTTTTACTTGGGTATCGGTCAGTTTGAGCCCCATAACACGTGCCCTCCAGGCCGTTTTCGTGCTCAACACTTTGCTCAACACTTCTCTGAAGCACAAGGGTATTTCGTGAAAGGACAGGAAATAGGTTAATCAGCATAAACCCCGTTAAAATCGATACCTTCAGCGGATTTATGGGTTCTGCTTATTTCGTGAAATTACATGCCTTTGTGACTTGTAATCAGTAGGTCCCGGGTTCGATTCCTGGTGCCGGCACCATTCAAATCAAGCAGTTACGATCGTTTGCTAAGCCTCATTCGGGGCTATGCGTAACAGCGGACGTAACAAGCACCCTCCTCCAGTCTCCAGCGGCCTCCTGCAGGCAAGCCAGAGAGCTCGTATGCGAAGGGGTGAGTAGTAGCAGTATCGCGGTGTGATAGGTCGGGTATTTCGAGCCGTCGCTGTGTATACGCGCCATACGAAACACCTCCATGCACGTAGAAAGGCGAAATTTAGGTTGACCCCTAAAAAGCCTGTCAGATCTGTCAGATGGATATTCTCACCTCTGTCTAACCCTTCTATATCAAGGCCTACAGCGCTTTCAGGCAATGTCAGAAAGGTGTCAGCGAGGCGTCAGAACCTGACAAAACCGCCGTGTCAGATTTAGAGTTATCAAGCCATTGATTTATAAGGCTTTTTATTTCTGAGTGTCAGATTTGCCGCGAATATCCCAGTTCGTTGTCAGATCGCAAACCCAGTAAACACGCGGCCTCCAGCCGACTTCCTGACAGATATCCATGTTCTGACAGGGATTTGAGGGTCAGCCTGAAAAACCTTTCATGGGGCACCCTGGAACAATCCTTCACACTGCCCGCGTGGCGAATTGATCGAGAGCATCAGCATGCGCAAACCAGCGACCCAAGCGGCACTGCCCATCATCGAAGTCTTCCAGTCCGGCAAGTCATGGGAGGTGCATTGGGACTACCAGGAAGCCCCAGAGAGCTCGATCCTGTACAAGCGCCGCGAGTACCTGGACGGCTACATCGATGGCGCATTGGACGCGATCGGTATCGCACCGGAGAAGGTGTCATGTGCGAGCGCTCGCACCGGATCAGTGAAGCGGCTGACCGAAACTCAGGCGGTGCAGCTACGGGTCGCCCTGGATCGTCTGCTGACCCCAGTCGTCGCCAACGAATTCAAGCGTCTCAAGCAGGAAGCCAACCTTCCCCATATCCGCCTGGTAGCTGGTGAGCACGACTGAAACGCTGTGCAATGCTGACGAAGCAGCAGCCCCACGCAGCTCGGGGGCTCCAGGCGCATCAGTGCTGTGCGCCTGGAGTGATCCGCGTCGGTTGAAATGACCCATTCCGAAATGGAAAACCCGGGAAAACAGGGGTTTTTCGACTCGCCCCCACGGATTCCGTGGCCTCCAGCCCACCGAGGCCGGCATCCTCCCCCACTACATACCCCAACTTCGGTTGCACAACCCTTCAATTCCTTGCACACCGTGCAACGGCTACCCCCTGCGCAGGCCCCACGGCCTGCCTGCCCTGCGCTGCCATTGCACCATCCCCGGCGTTTGCACTTTTTTGGGGCGGAAAGCCCGCCGGCGGGAGGGGGATAAGTGATTTTCTTCCCTGATTTTTTTGTCACCTGGTGATTTTCCCCACACCCGATCGCGGCAGTTCGGATGCGCCTGTGCCCAGTCGTGGTGGTGCCGGCCAGTGTAGTTTGTGCATCGAAAAATAATGTGTATTATGTGTATTGATCTCTTGCCTTGCTGGGTTTTGGTGTGTACTATACACACATCAACAGCGCAGCGGAGGGAACATGCGAAGTCGTGAAGTGATCGAGTTGATAGAGGCAGATGGATGGGTGCTAGTGGGGGTGAGAGGGAGCCACCACTACTTCAAACACCCAACCAAACCGGGAAAGGTGGTAGTGCCCCACCCCAAGATACAAACCCCGATAGGCACCTTGAATAGCATCCTGAAGACCGCCGGCCTCAAATGAGGCCGGTAACTTACACCGCAGGGCCGGGCCTCCCGTAGGGTGGCCAGCTCTGACTCCAGTAGGAGAACGCAATGAAATTTCCCGTGGTTATCCACAAGGATCCGGACTCTGATTACGGCGTGACTGTGCCAGACGCACCAGGCTGTTTCAGCGGAGGGGTAACAGTCGAAGAGGCGTTGGACAATGTGCTCGAGGCACTGGCGCTCTACTGCGAAGGCTCGGTGGCCGACGGCGATCCGCTTCCGAAGAGCCAGCCGATCGATGTGCATCTGAACAATCCGGACTATGCCGGTGGTGTGTGGGCAGTCGTCGACTTCGATATCACCCCCTACCTGGGCAAGTCAGTGCGCTTCAACGCCACGTTGCCAGAGCATTTGCTGCAGCGGATTGACGATTACGTTGCAAATCACCCTGAGCAAAAAAGCCGCTCTGGCTTCCTGGCCTCGGCTGCGCTCCGGGTGCTCGCCGGCGCATGATCCTGCCGTGCCGGTTGCTGAATCGGTAGAACTACAAGGGGCCCGCGGGCCCCTTTGTATTTTCGCCTGCAGGCGCACGGCCAAAGTGGCCACTGGCCACCAAAAAATCGCCCTGGTCATGCCTCGTTACAGTATTATTGCGCCACCGTTTTCCACACCCCAGCAGAGAAAGGGATTGTTTCTGCATGCCATACGTCATGAGTTTCGCTACATGTGGTCATGAGGACCGCCATTTCCCCAACGTTTCCGAGGCGATCGAATTTTACGCTGAGCAGCAGCGCGAAGGCGTCCAACTGAGACACCCAGCGCGGGGGACGTTCGTCGACCTGACGCCGGGGATCACAGTACCAGAGGCAACCGAAGAACTGGCGAGTGTGTGGGAATGGGGCCCGGATGATCCGTTGAAGATCCGACCCAGGCTCAAGCCGCGGTATATCGCTAAGCGGTAATCGGCTTCATCTTCCCCGCCAATGTGGCGCTGCTCTGCGCTGCAGCGCTGAACGCGGCGGCGTTGCTGGGCGGTGGGCTGGAGGCGTGAACGTGGCTGGCAATCTGCAGGTTCATCTGCTCCACCAAGTCCAGCAGGTCGCACAGCACCTTCAGCACGTTCACCCCTTCCGATCCCAACCAGGTTTTGGGCGCGATGCTCCGGCGGATGCCCTGGATCCGCTCCTGCAGATTGCCGCCGATCGTCGCGTTCAGCTTCTGCCCCACCACCAGGTTCAAATCGCGGCCGGTGGCCTGGTGCAGGTCGTCGACCGCCGCCAGGCTCGCGGATCCGCCCGACAGCAGCTTGAGCGCGCCCAAGGCCTCGATCTTCTTGATGCCCCCGACCGTCTCCGTGCTGTGATCGTCGACGTTCCTGGTGTGGCTCTGAAACTGCTCGGCGTTGGCCAGGGCCTCTACCTCGCGCTCGATCGCCTTGTCCTGGATCTTTCCGTCCGTCTGGCGCAGCCAGTTGCCGTCAGCGTCGACCCGCTGCTGGCAGGCCTCGCTGTGCTGCCACACCTGGTCGCCCTTCGATACCCGGGGCAGGCTCAGGCCGTGCGGCAGGATCTGCTGGATGAACGGCTTGTGGGGCAGGCCGTAGGCGAACGACACGACCACCGTCGTGCCTTCTTCCGGAAAGCCGAACATGCCCGCTTCCTGGCCGCCCATCGGCGCCGGCAGCGGCAGGCTGTTGAACACCGGCAGCGCCGGGTCCGGCTCGCCGTCCGGCAGCAGCACCTGGACGTCGACGCCGAACCGCGGTCGGAAGTCGTCGCACAGCGCTTGCGCCGCCGGCGCGTCCGGTACCGCAACGACCCGACCGAAGCGCGGCAGGTGGTAGCCGCCGGTGATTTCGGGGAATTGGCGCTCTACAGCGCGGCGGATTGCGTCTTCCATTTGATGGCCATCTGGTTGCCGGCGAGCGCGACGTGGGTCACCCGTTCGCCCTGGTTGATCGTTGCACCTGGTCGCAGCCCGGGCAGGGCCGCGATCATGGCGGACTGGTTGCCCTGGTAGCCGTCGAACAGCTCGATCGGCAACTGCAGGGCGGCGCGGGCGCCGAAAAAGCTGTCGGCCCAGCTGCCCACGAACACCTCGCCGTCACCCTGCTGCTGCCAGATGAAGTCGGGGATGTTGTAGACGCGGGCCATGCTTTCCATGGCCTGGACGCCGGTGGCCAGGCTGTAGAAGAACGGGGCCTTGGTCGCGGCATAGGCCTGCTCCGGTACCCGGAAGGTCAGGCCGGTTTGCCGGCTGATCTCCTGCAGCACGGCGCGCAGGTCGACGTGACGAAGGTTCATCGGCAGTGGCCTGGCCAGGATCGCGGCCAGCTCGCGGCAGAACAGTACTTGCTGGCGAGCATTGGCGGCGGTGCAGCGCTCGACGTACCCGATGAAATGGCGCTGCAGGGGCTTGTCGTTGTAGCCGACGTCGAACGTCACCAGGCCCTTCACCGGCGCCTCGGCCTGGATCGTGAACGTGGCCCGGCCTGGGGTATGCAGCTCAAGCCGGACATCGGCGTTGACCAGGTCGAAGTCGACGCCGGCAATGTTCAGTACCTGGTGCAGCTTCATGAACCGCTCCCCAGCCAGTCATCTACCCTTTTCAGCGTTTCCTCGAAACCACTCAGCCCGGGCTGGCCATCGCCACCCGTTGCGCCGCCGGCGCCGCTGGTGCTGCCGCCGACCGCCGAGCCGGTGCCGCCCTGGGCGGTAACCGCGTTCTTGTCGCGCCGCTTCTCGACATTTTCCGGGTTCGACTTCTTCTCTGTCAGGCCGAACTGGACTCGCCTCACCTGCTTACAGTTCTCAGCCATGACACCAGAGCGCTAGGGAAACTCCGAACAAGTTGCTCATCAGCCGGAAATTGGTGGCTTATGGATGCCGAAAATCCCGATTTTCAGCCGCTGATTATTGGATAACCAAGGCAAAGCCTTGGTCATCTGCCGTTACGGGCGCACCTCGCCCGCAGCAGTCAGTAATTGCCGGCGCACCATCCACAGATTCGACAGGGCGAACAGCGTGGTCAGTTGCGCCGTGTTCTTGGCCAAGCCACGGAAGCGGGTTTTCACATAAACGAACTGACGCTTGATCACGCGAAATGGATGTTCCACTTTCGCTCGCGCCTGCGCCTTGACCTTCTCGATCTTGCGTCTGGCTTTGTAAAGCGCGCTGCGTTTACTCAGGTGCTTGTAGGTACTGCGGCGAGCCGCAATCTGCCAGATCACTGGCCTCCCGTCATGCTCAGACCTTTTCTCCACGCCGGTATAACCCGCATCGGCACAGACAACATTTTCATC